>JBGTNM010000361.1:0-15090 GCA_041743025.1 Microcystaceae cyanobacterium | reverse complement strand
GGCGTTGATCACGGTAAAAAAAATAAAAGCCGTGAGCGGGCTTTTATTGTGCTTCAACCTTTGATGCCGTAAGGCGTTGATCACTTTGGGTTTTCGTTGAGGATGAAGATAATCAACTATGTGCTTCAACCTTTGATGCCGTAAGGCGTTGATCACTGGGGATCTGCGGCAAGCTCTTCTGAATACGAAAACGTGCTTCAACCTTTGATGCCGTAAGGCGTTGATCACGAATGATTAAATTTTCTTTAGGGAAACAAGTAAAAGCGGTGCTTCAACCTTTGATGCCGTAAGGCGTTGATCACTTTTTGGGGATGAAGATGTGATGCTTGTCCCTAAGCAGGTGCTTCAACCTTTGATGCCGTAAGGCGTTGATCACGTCAAAAAGGTGAGCGCGGCCAAAAAGGAGAAAGAGGGTGCTTCAACCTTTGATGCCGTAAGGCGTTGATCACATAAGAAGATGGAGAGGCTGTAGGATCTTTACCTGTGCTTCAACCTTTGATGCCGTAAGGCGTTGATCACACCCAAGTGGCACGGGAAATAACCCCTAGCACAATTGTGCTTCAACCTTAGATGCCGTAAGGCGTTGATCACTCTCGGAAATTGTCATAGAAGAGCTAACTACACCTTAATCGAACTAGGTTCGTCAACGGCAGCGATAATGCGATGGCAACCAGAATCAGGTTTAGCCCACAAATACTGATACTCTTGGGGATTTCCCCAACACAGCCCCAAATAAAGCTCGTTTTGCGCTGCATCGATTTCAGCCCATTCTGCTTGCTCAATAAAGTCTTCCAATGAATCAGACGTAATGGGGCGGCGGCGGTGGGAAGACAGCCAAAAACTCATTTCTGGTGTCTTTTCTCGCCAAAAAGTTAGCACAGATTCCTTAGCCGCTATCAACGTTTCTTTGTCACCCGGAACAGCAATCAGTTGATTGTGCAGTTCAGGATAGTGTAATGTAGACCCCCGAAAGCGACAAAAGCGCCAGATAATCCCAGAAACTCGATGCTGGATCTGATATTGATGAATTTGGCGGCGAAAATCTTGATAGGCGAACACTTTACTCACCTTTTGCAAATCGAGGGCTTTGGCCACGACAGGGTTGTTGATGCGCTCAGCCGACGAGAGAACAATGCGTTCCCCGCGCCAAGTAGCCCGCAGTTCTTCGTCGAGAATTTCGATGAGTTGTTGGGTGGTGTAAGTCATTGCGCCATCTCAAACAACCAGTCCTGCCCTCCAGTTTACACAGATTTATCTTTGAAGTAACGCTCACTCCTGACATAATGGCGTTCCCTCGATACACGCGCCTTGCAAAATCGCCCCTTGCAAAACCGCCTGTTCGACATGGGTACACAGCATATTCGCCTGCGTTAAATTCGTCCCCTGCAAGATAGCACCCACCAAAATGGCCTCCTCTAAATCTGTTCGAGACAAATCGGCACCTGACAAATTCGCATGGCTTAAGTCTGCCTGTTGAAGATTAGCTCCCGCCAACGTTGCTCCTCGCAAATCTGCTCCCCGCAAATCTGCTCCCTGCAAATCGAGCCGTCCCAAAACTGCCCCCGCTAAAAACGCGCCAGCAAAGCTGATGCCAGTCGCTTCTATCTCTAACAAAATTGCTCCCCTGAGATCGGCATTGCGACAGTCTGCTTCAATTAAATTAGCTCCTGTCAAGTCTGCCCCGCGCAAATTAGCCCGCAAATTCGCACCTTGCAAATTCGCTCCCGCCAGCGTTGCTCCCGTTAAATTGGCTTGAGATAAGTCACAGCCTGCTAATTGCGCCCCTGATAGATCGGCTCCTGCTAAATTAACTCCTACTAGTGTTTCGATCTTCCCTTGGCGAATAGCTGCTAAATCCAAGGTTAATGCACTACTCACGCTCGCTTTCTCCCTCATTATCAATTTTTTATGTCTAAACTATTAATCATATCAAATCTAGGGAACAGGGAATAGGCGCAGGAATTAAAATAAGATATATCTCATAAAGAGTAAGAATTAAGATAATGAAAATTTTGAATTTTAAACATAATTTATTAAAACTTATTTTGAGATTTCTAATTTTAATTTTAATAATTAAAATTGCTATTATTTTACCTGCCAAAGCCCAAGTATTGTGGTTGCCAGACTTAAAAAATGCAAGTGACTGGTTTTCCCAAACCGCTAAAGAATCAAATGTATCTTCTTGTATTCGACTAGACGGCAAGTGTTTATTTAAGATCACTGCACCACGCTCGGAAATTGACGAACGAGTCGATCTGATTGAGGAAAGATTGAATCAAATCAGCCAGTCTTACTTCCGTCAAAAAAATTCCAATTTTCAAATTGATATCAGAACCATTAACGATCTCCCTAATCTGTATGTCACCGTCAATGCAAAAAGTAACTATCTGATGACGGTAACGAGTTTAGATATTCAAAATGAAGGCATTTCTCCCATTGCCAAAGCCGATAGTCTCGCTCAACTTATTAGAAAAGGAATTCAAGAAGCCAAGCAGGAGCGACAATCTAGTTTTCTCATTCAAAAAGGATTAATTACTGGTGGTATTTTAGGCGTTATACTAGCTTTAAATTGGAAGATATCGCGGCAATTGACTCGCTTAAAAAAATCCAAAAATCTAGTTGCTGAAATCAAAGAAAACCAGCCTGTTTCTACGCAACTCAATCGACGAGAACAAATTAATATAAAAGAAGTACAATATCGACTTTTACAACTTGGTCAAATAGGCACATCTTTTGTCGGCAGCTTAATTATTTTAGGCTTGTTTCCCTACACTCGTATAGGACAAGTTTGGTTAATTAATTTATTAAGAATCCCAATTAGAATTGGTATGGTTTGTTTAGGTACATATTTATTGATCCGGCTTAGCTATGCCGCGATCGCAAAATTTAACGCCATTTTGGTCAGCAATTATTTAATCGATTTAGAAAGCGATCGCCGCTTACAATTACGAATCAATACCATTTCACTGGTTGCCAAAAGTATTATTACCCTAATTTGGATAGGAGTTGGTTTTATCGTCGGTTGCTCAGTAATTGGGGTCAATATTACTCCCTTATTAGCTGGGTTGGGAATATTAGGGGTAGCGGTTTCTTTAGCATCACAGAACTTAATTCGAGACGCGATTAATGGCTTTTTTATTATTGTTGAAGATCAATATGCGGTTGGCGATGTCATTCAAGTCGGACAGTTCTCAGGCTTAGTCGAAAACATCAATTTACGCATTACTCAGATAAGAGATTCAGAAGGTCGATTAATTACCATTCCTAACAGTGAAGTCAAAATTGTAGCCAATCTTTCTAGTAATTGGTCGCGGGCAGATCTAAATATTCCAATTGCTTATGACACGGATGTTGAGAAAGCCCTCATTTTAATTGAGGAAGTCGCCAGTAGGATGAGCAATGATGACGTTTGGCGAGAAAAAATTTTAGAAGAGCCACAAGTATTAGGCATCGATAATTTTGCAGAAAGGGGGCTAATTATTCGGGTTTGGATTAAAACACAACCTCTCAAACAATGGGATGTTTCACGAGAATTTCGCCGCCGCATTAAAATTGCTTTTGATGATGCGGGGTTTCCTTTACTTCTGCCTCAGCAACAGGTATGGTTACAGCAAATTCGAGACGATTAATATGATTAGGAATTGAAAAAAATGCTATTCAACCTAATTCGTCTACAATGTTATAAAGTATGATAAAGATAGAGCAAATGTTCTGAATATTTCAAGACTGATGGGTGAGATAAACGCTAAAGTGGTAGCAGTCCGTTTACCGGAATGAAGTATATGGATTTAGTCATGCCTACTATCGATATGACCTTTCCTCTTTGGGGTCTAGTAATTTTTATCCTGTGGACGATCGCTGTTGTTGCTCTTCTGCTCACGGTTAGGATTCGGCATTTATCCGCAGGTGGCTCTGTCAAAGATTTCGGCACACAAAATGACGAAAGCTTGCTTTGGCGACTATTTCGGGTGCAGTCCAACTTAGTCGAAAACCTTCCTTTGTATCTAGGAGTTGTGTTTCTCCTTACAGTTCGGGGTGTATCTGGAGCAGCGATAGATTCGCTGGTTGTTTTGTATATCGTATCTCGGCTTGTGCATTCAGTAATTCACATAGCTGGCATCAATCCGATATTTCGGTTCTATAGCTTAGTTATTCAGTTTGTCTGCTTGGTCGCTTTGACTGCCCTCGCAATCTTCTAGTTAAGAAAATAAACCTTCAATCATGAGAAAACATGGCTACTAAAATTTTCGTGAATTTACCAGTTAAAGATCTCAATCAGTCTATAGAGTTCTTTACGAAACTCGGCTTCACCTTCAAT
Source organism: Microcystaceae cyanobacterium (assembly GCA_041743025.1). Lineage (GTDB taxonomy): Bacteria > Cyanobacteriota > Cyanobacteriia > Cyanobacteriales > Microcystaceae > JBGTNM01. The sequence continues at coordinate 10,772 of JBGTNM010000361.1, read as the reverse complement.
CCTCAATTTACTGACGAGACGGCTACTTGCATGATTGTGGGCGAGGATATATTTGTCATGCTATTGACTGAAGACAAGTTCAAGACTTTTACTCCCAAAGAAATTTGTGATGCAACGAAAAGCACAGAGGTGCTTGTGTGTTTGTCTTCCCAGAGCCGAGAAGAAGTCGATGAAATGGTTCGCAAGGCAGTCGCGGCTGGCGGAACAACCTACAATGAACCACAAGACCACGGTTTTATGTATGGTCATGGGTTTCAGGACTTAGATGGCCACATTTGGGAAATTATGTACATGGAGCCAAGCGCAATAAACCAGGAGTAAACTACCTCACGCCTAAATACGGGGGATTCTGAATACAATTACTTGCATTCCACGCTCTCCAATATCCACTCCGTCATTCACCTCAAAAAACATCCCATCACCTCGACTTAGCCATTTGTAGGCTCAAAAAAATGACAGGAACCAAACCGACTAAAACGATCGCTAACGCTGGGGCGGCGGCTTCGGCCAGGCGCTCGTCGGAGGCATATTGATACACCCTCACTGCCAAAGTATCGAAATTAAAGGGACGAATGACCAAGGTAGCAGGCAACTCCTTCATCACGTCTACAAACACCAACATCATCGCCGTTAACATTCCCCCTACCATCAGGGGTGCGTGGACGCTAATCAAGGTTCGCGTTGGTGTATAGCCTAAACTCCGGGCTGCATCGTCCAAATTGGGCTTAATTTTACTTAAACTAGTTTCCACCGCGCCAAACGCTACTGCCAGGAAGCGTACTAAATAGGCATAAATGAGGGCAATAATCGTGCCGCTAATCAGCAATCCGGTAGCAATGCCCAACAGCGATCGCATCGTTGCATCAATCGCATTGTCCAAATGGCCCATCGGCATCAACACGCCAACGGCAATGGCTGACCCTGGAATCGCATAGCCAATCGCCGCCAGTCGCACTGCTCCCCCCATCAACCTACTCGCTTGTAGCCGTTGTCCATAAGCCATTATCAGAGAAAATAGCAGGGCTGCGATCGCCGTCAACACCGCCAGAATTAAACTGTGACTCGACAATTGCCAAAACTGATTGCCAAAGGCTTCTTGTGCTTGGACAAGTACCAGGTACAGTAAATAAGCGGCTGGAGCCACAAAACCCAGAAAAACAGGCAAAAAACAACCCCAAAAAGCCAAAATCCCTCGCCAAGACGTTAACCGATAGCGAGGGAGGTGGAGTGCAGGGCTACTCGTTTGATAGTAACGTGCTTGACGGCGCGACCAAGCTTCCAAGACAATCAACCCCAAAATAAACAGCAGCAAACAAGCCGCCAGTTGAGCCGCCGCCAGCCGTTCTCCCATGCCAAACCAAGTCTTGTAAATACCTGTGGTAAAAGTATTGACCCCAAAATACTGCACCGTTCCGAAGTCGTTAAGCGTTTCCATCAAAGCAAGAGACAATCCCGCCACAATCGGCGGACGAGCTAGGGGAAGGGCGACTTGAGCGAAACTCTGAGCGGGGTTGCAGCCTAGAGAGCGACTGGCTTCAAAGGTACAGACTGACTGCTCTAAAAAGGCCATGCGAGCCAGCAAATAGACATAAGGATAGAGGACGAAAATCAGCATGGCGATCGCTCCCCAGATCGAACGGATGTTAGGGAACCAGTAGTCTTCTACGCTCGACCAGCCAAATAGGTAACGCAACGCGCTCTGAAGGGGGCCAAAATAGTCCAGCATATTCGTGTAGGTGTAGGCGAGCAGGTACGCTGGGGCCGAGAGAGGAAGCAACAGCAGCCATTCAAACCAGCGACACCCCCAAAAGCGGCACATGGTTACGAGCCAAGCAGTTCCCACCCCTATCAGGAGAACGCCTACCCCGACTCCCAGCATCAACCAAAGAGAATTGACAATGTAATCTTTGAGAACGGTTGCTACTAAGTGCTGCCATACCTCTCCAGCATCGGTGAAGGCACTGCCCAAAACGAAGATAATGGGAATAGCGATCGCTCCAGCAATCAGCAGAACTAGCACCACCGGGCTGCTTAAGGAGATGCGCTTGAAAAGTAATTGAGGATCGCTCATGAGGGATTTTTAGCAATACTTAGCATCTTGCCACAGGAATGTTATTGCGATCGCGGTTGCTGGGAATTATCTAACTGTAGAGATAGTAAAGGCACGATAATATCGTGCCTCTAAAAACTCAAATTAACTGAGAACAAAATCCACGTCTTCGGTGGTTCCTTCGGTTTTGTCTTTACCCATTTTCAGTTTTTTGCCATTGACTTCTACCGAAAAAGGAGTTTTACCTAAGTCTAGGTTGTAATCGGTTGCTTCTGACGTATAGCCCACACTCGCAATCATGTCTCTACCTTGGTCGTTATAGACAAAGGCTAACATTTGATTTTTATTTTGTTGGTTATCTTTTGCCCAGATAACCATATAGTTTTCGCCTTGATATTCAAAGACTTTAGGGGAACGAGTGGGACTATAACGGCCTGGTTTGCCGAAGCTTTGATCGAGGAAATCTTGCACAGAATTAGCTTCAACAACGGCAAAGGCAACTTCTTCAGTGGAAGTCGCTTCTTGATCGTCTTGATTGTCATCGACCGGTTCTTCTTTGCCTCGATTACGAAGGTAATCTACTGCCTTTTTGGTGCCGATCGCTCCAACCGTTGCCAGTCCCGCACCGATCAGAAGATTTCTCAGTTTACTCATGTTTTCTCCCTAATTTTTAACAATTTAGTCAACAACAATCTTAGCAAATATTTGAGAAGATTTTCCACTAATTGTCGGCTGTATTTTCAGCAGGTAGGCTGGGATATTTTTCGACAAAATACTTCGTCAAGAAGGTATTGACAAAAGCCAAAATGACAGGAGCTAACAGGAAGGCTAGCAGTCCACTGACTTTGAACCCAGGAACCAACACTGAAGCTAACCAGAAACACAATCCATTGATAACTAGGGTAAAAGCTCCTAGCGTTAGAAATGTGATCGGCAGCGACAGAATTGAGATAACGGGCTTAACAAAGGAGTTGACAAGTCCAATCGCTACTCCAGCTACTAAAGCGGCAGGGAAATTAGCTAAAACTACCCCAGGAAAGATGATATCTACGACTAATAAACTGAGGGCAGTGGCTAGTATCGATAAGAGGATTCCCAACATAGGTCTTTGGATGGTGTACTAAACGTCATAATAATTTTATGATTTAATTAGTCAACATAAGCTAAAAATAAAGTTAAAATTGAATTGAAGCAGTATTAAGAGGAATTAAAATCATGCTAGTTAGACTTATTTTAGCCGTTCTTCTTCCCCCCGTAGGCGTATTTTTGTCCACCGGTATTAGCACGGCATTTTTTATTAACATTTTGTTGACATTATTTGGTTGGTTGCCCGGTGTCATTCACGCGCTTTGGATTATTTCTAAGCAAGTCGAAGAAGCCGATACCTACCAAAAAACTGATGAATTTCCCTAGTAATTCATCAAAATTTCTAGGGTGGGCATTGCCCACCCTATTTTAGTGACCGCCTGATTCTTTATCTCGGAAAACTTCGCTAATAGATTTCCCTAAGTCTCGTAAAATTTGTTTGAGTTCCCGTTCTTTTTGAGCTAGTGCTGAGCCTGCCTGCCCTAACTTGTCTTCAAATTCTTGATACTTGTGTTCAACTTTACCCTGAAAAGCTTCTGGTTCTTCTTTGGCTTTTTCATACCAGACTTTCGCTTCGTCTAGATATTTTTTCACATCATCGTATTGGGTTCCATATCGCTGAGCTAAATTGGCTTGTACGACAGCAAGTTGAGCCTTTAATTGAGCGTAACGCTTTTTCATTAAGATAGCTTCTTCGCTATCTTTAAGATGGCTGACAACATCATCAATCGTTCTTTTAATGCTGTCAGGTTGTTCGCCAACCTCATTTTGAAGATTGATCAGAGCAGAATCAACATCCTGTTCTAGTGCTTGTTCTTCTCCCTCTAATTGTGCCTGTAATTGTTTAATTTCTGATTCAGTTTTGGCGATAGATTGCCTTCTAGCTTGACTAATACCTTGAATCGTGCCTTCAATCGAAGCCGTAATTTCTTCCTTAATTTCTCCGCCTCTTTCTTGGAAAGCATCAATGACAGCGGCAACTGCTTCTCGCGCTAAAGTCCGAATTTCAACGGTTCCTTCTTTAACTTCTGTAGCAGATTGAGAAACTGAATTTTGTACAATTTCCCTAATTTTTTCTGTGCGAACTTTTCCTTCTTGCTTAGCTTGTTCTAAAGCTAAAAGAATTCTATCTTTGAGTGTGCTAGACATAATGTTTTAAAACAGACTAGTTTAAAAGATTAGTTGACTTATATTTTAATAAAAAGTAAACTCTATTGACTTCCCCCTTAAGTCTGAACAATCGCTAAGAAAATTCAGAAAAATTGCCGCTCTCTTGTGATTCGTTATTCTAGAGGGAGCGATCTCGGCACGCACTGTTCAGTAAACCTTACTTGAAAAAAGGTAGCAGATTAAACTCGTGACGAATCTCTAAAAGCGACTTATCTAAAAGAGGTTCAAAGTTCAAAAACGGAATATATTGCTGGCGTTTACGAGTTTTCAACCACATGACAAACAATTTAGGTAACAAACGCGGTAAAACCCAAAATATCGAAGCATATAGCCACCATACTCCATGTTGCTCAATCAAATCGTCATACATAACTCGAATCGCGGGACTAATCAGGGGATCTTTAAGCGTGCGTAAATGATCGCTAAACTGGTAGTCACTTGTCCACCAAGTTAGCGGCAACAATTTGAGTTCGTCGTACATCCCTGTATCACAACCATAAGTAACGTGACTTGCATCATGTGCGAGCAATATTTTGGCAAATTCTGGTTTTAGTTGTCTAGGATCGGTGATATTGGGATTTAAAGCATAATATTCATCGAGTCCTTGTCGCAAAGTCTGAGTGCTATTTTTATCGATGAGCGGAATTATGCTTTACGCGCTCATCTTTCAACCAACTGCTGAAGCTTGGGTAGTCTACGTTCGTCGTGCGCTCAATCTTCTTTTTTGAGATGAGAAATGCTGAGTTTATTGAGGAGAGGAAGAAGGAGGTTGCAAGAGTGGAGAGCGAATTATATTCGGTTGGCTTTGCTCACTTTTTCGCTGCAAAATTCTTGTCTCTTTTTCTAATCGCTCAAGGCGATCTCGCAACGTATTAAAGCGATTTTCACGCTGTTGATCGCTATTTTCTTGTATTTGCCTCAATTCTTGTCTCAGCATTTCTTGTTGTTGCCTGAGCAGTTCAATTTCTCCTAACAATCGTTGTTCCAACTGTTCTAATTTCGATTCTCTTTGAAACCAATAAGGCAAAGCATCATTTAACCATAGCATCGTTGCAAATCCGGCGATCGCACCGCTTATTCCCAATGCTAAACCCAGAAAGATATACTTGCGCCATTTAAGCGAATTCGTCAGTTTAGCTAATAAATGATAAGCCGCTTCTGAGTCAGGTTGAAGGGCAAGACATTGGCGAATTCTTAAACGTAGGTTTTCCTCATCTTCCCTGCGGTGACTCTCGTTCCAGCGTCCTAAATGGGATTGAGATAGACAAATTAGCAGATCTAAATTAGACGGATTGAAGGCGACGGCTTCTTGTAATTCTGCGATCGCATCATCCCAATGCTTGAGTTTCATATAGCCTTGGGCGCGAATATAATGGTCGTTAGATTGTTTCTGCGCCGCTTGAATTTCTTCGGGTTCAATCCCTAAGTCTGCGGCAATTTTTTCCAATTCCTCAGCAGTGGGAATGCGCTGACTCGATTGACTCAGTTCCGTAACGCGCTGAATGTAATTGTCAATGACACTATTCGATAGATTCGGCGTGAAGGAAGGCGATTTCATCGTTAGCAATTCTAAGCTGATACTAGATAACAATAAGTGTCAAGCAAATGTCTCGTCATTATTCGTAAATACTGTCACGATTAAAAGCTTCGTCGGGTAGACTCGTACCACTTTTAGAGAGTTGTAAAACCCATTCACGGAACTCTTTAGCCCTCTGGGTTGGTGTTGCTCTTTGCCAAAAAGGGACGGACGATGCGGCTTGTTTAGACTGTAACTCAAGATCGACTATAAAATCAGTAATCTTCTGGAGTTGCTCATCGCTTAGCTTGTCTAGTTCTTTATTGAGTTCTTCTCGGAGCATAATCTATCGTTTGTTAAAACCAGATATTTCTATCTTAGTTAATGCGATCGCATTTGAGTTGGGCAGTCCAAGCTAATGAGAATGAGTACCTAAAGACAATAGGTTACCCATCCTCCTAAATCCTTCTTGCCTTTTACGATTCCGATGCCATCGTGCGGATGATATCGCCTTGGGTGATAATCCCAATCACTGTTTCGTCGGTTTCATCGACAACAGGCAAACGGCGAATTTTCTTGTCGTGCATTAGATGCGCTGCTTCCCGTAGCGATTGACTGGGTTTGATGCTGATGGGTTTGTCAGTCATCGCTTCCTTGACTGTCTGCCCCAAAGCTTTGTGAATTTCTTTTTCATACCGTGCCGGATTTTGCAGGTAAATGACGCTATCGAGAATCATGATGTAGGGAGGCGTGTCTACACCAGTTTCTTGCCACATTAAATCCGTTTCTGAGATAATTCCCACAAGTTTGCCAGCATCATCGATCACAGGCAATCCACTAATATGTTTTTCGGCCAAAATGCGGATTGCCTCCCGTAGCGGCGTTTGTGGCGTTACCGTCAAGGGATTGTGAGTCATTACATCTGCAACTATTTTGCTCATGCTAAAAAGGGGTGAGGCTGTTAAATCAATTACTAAATTCATTGTAAGCAATTTCGGCACTCACGCTCAGAGAAAAAAAAGACAGTTAGCAAAGCTAACTGCCTGACTTAACGGCTAAAAATCACTGATTCGCTGATGGAAGGTAAGTACATCAACCACTGAAATTGAAGCTAAGTAATTAGCCCTGAGACAGCCGCCGAGTCAAGCGTTGCATTGCTAACTGCTCCACTGTTGTTCCCTAACCTCCTCAATTGTGTTCTCGATTTCGTCATTCCTCAACCGAAGTTTAGGATCTTTAGCCTGAACTTAACCGCATCTTTGAGTAATATTTGCTAACTTACTGTTAGTGCCTAATTTCAGTCACGCTATCCTACAGCGAATACAAACTTAACTTAGAAGCAGCATCCTTAACTATTTTAACCTCTGAGCTTAACTTAGGAAAATCAACAAATCATCTTGAGTTTTCGATATCAATAATCTTTCCCCTACGCCTAGATGGGTTCCGTTGACAAAATTCCAACCTGACTGAGGGCGTTTGCCAGACAATTGAACTTCTGTGAGCAATAGTAACCCTTCCCCCGTTTGCACGAGAGGGCCGAAATTTTTAATATTCGCGACAATTTCGCCAGGTTTCCCCGATAAATAAGCTAAATTCTGCCATTTTTGCTGTAAAACCTGGAATTTTTCTGGCAGTGCTGTCCAATAGTCATCCCCTAGGGGAACCGTTGCCATCACTTTCAGGCTACTGTCTCGAAAGGCACTCACGCAGTTAGGATAGAAACCCCGTACTTGGTTGTGAATAGCGATCGCACTGCGCGACCAATTTATACTATAATCAGATTTTTGAATCAGAGGAGCATAGGTGGCTTCTGCCTCGTTTTGAGGGAATTGTTGCCATTGTTGGGTTCTCAGTTGCTCTAAGGTATCAACTAATAACTCTGCCCCAAGAGGAGCCAGCTTTTCGGCAATTTGGTAGGCGTTGTCGAGCAAGTGAATGGGGGTGTAAGCTTTGAATAACATATCCCCTGTATCCATGCCTTCGTTCATCAGCATGGTGGTAATGCCTGTTTCCCTTTCCCCATAGTAAAGACTCCACTGAATGGGAGCAGCCCCCCGATATTGGGGCAAAATAGACCCATGAACGTTAATGCAGCCTAATTTGGGCATGGCTAGCACTTCGGGAGCAAGAATTTGTCCGTAAGCGACGACGACAAAAACATCAGCCTCAGCCTGTCGCAGTGCCGCTAAGACATTTTGAGCTTTTTTGAGGCGTTTGGGTTGCCAGATAGGAATTTGGCAGTCTAAGACGAATTTTTTGACGGCTGAGGGAATCAATTGGCTGCCTCGTCCTCGCCGTTTATCAGGTTGAGTGACAATCCCGATAACTTCAAAAGAGGGATGTTCTAACAACCTTTTAAGAGTGGGAACAGCAAATTGAGGGGTTCCGAAAAAAATAATTTGCATTACTTAAATCCAAAGGAGCTTCTTTCAAAGAAGAATGATTGAGGTATCGCTCAATTAATTCTATTGTTTTAAACAATATCTTCGGGATCAATGCCCATTTCTCGCAATTTTTCGGCTAATTTTTGATTGCGTTGGCGTTCTTGCTGTAATTGGAATTCTGCTTGTTCGGCGCGTTCTTCTCCGGTTAGTAATAAATTTCCCTGATTGTCCCACCAACGCAACCAAGGCAATTCTAAGTTTTGATAACTTCCCAGCCAAATGCCTAATTCAACTCCCATCGGGGTGATTGAATAATGTTCTCGTTCGTTAGCATCCATTCGCTGGTATTGATTGCCTACGAGTTGATAGACTTCTACTTGACTCAAAGTAACTTCATAGATGGCATAATAAGCAGGACGAATGACGGTTTCATAAATCCAAAATTTACCTGTCCAAGGGGTTTTGTTTCGTTCTTGAGAACCATCTCCTGAAACAAACTCGATAGCAATCAGTGGGGGAATGATTTCTTGCCACAAAACATAGGAACGACGAATATTTCCGTTTAAAGTCGGGGGAACGTGAGGAATATAAAACCAGTCAGGCGCAATCGCTCCTTTTTCAGGTGGATCGACAATTCGCCAATAAATTCCGCAATCTTGACCGATACAATACTGTCCGTCAGGGTGCAACCGTTGGAGAATTAAAGCAATCGAATCGGTTAATAGCAAACTTTGGGGATGTTCTTGAAAGTTTTTCACAAACGTGCCATCCGATTCTGGCAACTGGGCGTGATCGGGCAGTGTTTTCAGGAAATTTTCGGCAAAGTTGGAAATTTCCATGGTTTGAGGGGGTTGATAGCGATCGCGTTCTCTGTATTCATCAATTCTAACCTGTTAGTCCCTCGCTCATCTCTTTTCATCTCACCTTTAACGCTTTTGTGTCTGATCGCCCGCACCCTGTAACAAAACTTATAAAAAATTTCTTTTAGAGCTTGGCATTGTGATATCTCTATATGTTTGAGATAAATTTTAATTTATTTTTTTAAACGTGAAGTTAGTCATTACTTTTTGTAAAGAAACTTGGCTTTTGCTTGACTTTGTGACTCTTGAGGGAGCAGTTGGAAGCCTGATGCTGCCGCGAATTGACTGAATTTAAATTATTGTTAAGCGTCTCTAACATAGACCAAGGGTAAGTTCTATCATCTTGTATTGATGCTTTCGCCTGAAAGTTAATAAAACAGGCAGATTGAGCAACATAATTAGAGAAGCAATAGAGTTTCCCTTTTTGCTTTTCTTCTATTACACTATCCACAATAGGAAACCTCTAAAAAGTTTATTGTCGATCAAGAGAGGAGAACCCTCATGGCAATTCGTCCTCCTGAAAAAGAGGCAAAAGTCACAGTCGATAACGATCCGGTACCTACTTCGTTTGAGAAGTGGGGTCAACCCGGACACTTTGACCGCACTCTGGCTAGAGGGCCCAAAACCACCACCTGGATTTGGAACCTCCACGCCAATGCCCACGACTTCGATACCCAAACGAGTGATTTAGAAGATATCTCGCGCAAAATCTTTAGCGCGCACTTCGGTCACCTCGCCGTCGTCTTTGTCTGGCTGAGCGGCATGTATTTTCATGGCGCGAAGTTTTCTAACTACGAAGCTTGGCTAAGCGATCCCCTGCACATCAAACCCAGTGCTCAAGTCGTCTGGCCCGTCGTCGGGCAAGGCATTTTGAACGCTGATGTCGGTGGCGGTTTCCACGGCATTCAAATCACAAGCGGATTTTTCTACCTGTGGCGAGCCTCTGGCTTCACCAACAGCTACCAGTTGTACTGCACGGCAATTGGTGGACTGGTGATGGCCGCGCTGATGCTTTTTGCGGGGTGGTTCCACTACCACAAGCGAGCCCCCAAACTGGAGTGGTTCCAGAACGCCGAATCAATGATGAACCACCACTTAGCCGGACTGCTCGGCTGTGGTTCTCTCGGTTGGGCAGGCCACCAGATTCACGTCTCGATGCCTATCAACAAGCTTCTAGATGCTGGGGTGGCACCGGCAGATATTCCTCTTCCCCACGAGTTCATCCTCGATCCGAGCAAGATGGCTGAACTGTATCCCAGTTTTGCCCAAGGTCTGTTGCCCTTTTTCACCTTGAATTGGGGTGTTTATTCGGACTTCTTGACCTTTAAAGGCGGATTGAATCCGGTAACGGGAAGTTTATGGCTGAGTGATCAGGCTCACCACCATTTGGCGCTCGCTGTCCTCTTGATCATTGCGGGCCATATGTACCGCACTAATTGGGGCATCGGTCACAGCATGAAGGAGATCCTAGAGGCTCACAGAGACCCCATCCTCATAACCAGAGAAGGTCATAAGGGACTCTACGAAGTGCTGACCACTTCTTGGCACGCCCAGTTAGCCATTAACTTGGCTCTGTTGGGATCGCTGAGCATCATTGTGGCGCACCATATGTATGCCATGCCGCCTTATCCCTACATGGCAGTTGACTACATGACCCAGCTTGCTTGCTTTACGCATCATGTCTGGATTGGTGGTTTCCTGATTGT
>JBGTNM010000360.1:0-13907 GCA_041743025.1 Microcystaceae cyanobacterium | reverse complement strand
TATCCCTCTTTCATCACTTTCGGAAACTGCGATCGCTAGAAGCTTTATGACCAGATAGTTTGAGCGATTTGACAAGAATTTTGATTTCTTAGTAGAAAATAATTGAGCGATCGCTTACTATCACAGGGTTCTAGAACTTAGGAATAACAAGGGTTTTGCCAGAGTGACGGAAGAGGGATATTATCCCCAAGAGTACGGGAGAGCCGGAAAAAAAGGTCTGTGCAAGCTTAGTTAAAAACATGAAAACTAAAAATGCCTAAAAATACGAAATTTAGACTATCGTAACTCATGTAAGGATAAAGTTAAAACTATCTCAACTCATCAACAAGCGTGTTAATGTTAAAACTAATCGCTAACCTTGAAGCTTTATTATCAGATGAATTCTGATTCTCCAGTGACTTCCCTAACCTCATGCCAAGTCCACCTAAAAACAGAAGGAGAAAAACTGCTGCTAATTTTACCCCCATCAACTTCGGGTGAGGAAAGTCTAGATTGGGAGCAAAGCTGTCAAGATCTCAAATATTATCTCAAAAATCGCGATCGCACTTGGCAGTCCCAGACAGCAGTTCATTTACTAACCGAAGATCGATTGCTCGATATTCGGCAACTGCAAACCCTCGCCGAAATTTTACAAGAAGCTCACTTACAACTGCAATGGGTTCGCACGAGCCGCCGCCAAACCGCAGTCGCTGCGGCTATTTCAGGCTACTCAGTCGAACAAAATACTGCGCTGGGATCTCCCTTAGTAGAAGCTAAACCCCTTCAACCACCCCTTGCCGATCCGCTCTATCTCAAAACGACAGTTCGTTCAGGAGTTGTCATTCGCCATGCGGGAACCGTCATCTTGCAAGGCGATATCAATCCAGGGGGAGAAGTGATCGCCGATGGCAACATTCTCATTTGGGGCAGTTTGCGAGGGTTGGCTCACGCAGGAGCAAAAGGCAACTCAGAATACTGTATTATGGCACTGCGAATGGAGCCGACTCAGTTACGCATCGCCCAATGGGTAGCTAGAGCACCATCGACTTCCCCTAATGTTGTTGAGCCGGAAATTGCTTACGTTACCACTGATGGAATTCGCCTGACTTCCGCGCTGAATTTTACCAAAACCCACGTTTTTCACCCACAAGCACAAAAGTGGTTGGAGAAGTCTGCACCCAATTATTCCCTAAATATTGATAATGGTTAATTGATCTTTTTTTTAAGCGTTAAATTATGAGTCGCACGATAGTAATTACCTCTGGCAAAGGAGGCGTTGGCAAAACGACAGTAACGGCGAATTTAGGTTCGGCAGTTGCCCAACTCGGTTATAAAGTTGCCCTGATCGATGCCGATTTTGGCTTGAGAAATCTCGATTTGCTGTTGGGATTGGAACAGCGCGTCGTTTATACTGCCTTGGACGTATTGGCGGGCGAATGTTCGATTGAAAAAGCCCTCGTCAAAGATAAACGCCAACCCCATCTTGTTCTCTTGCCTGCCGCCCAAAATCGTACCAAAGAAGCGATTAATCCCGAACAGATGCAACAGTTAGTTGCCCAACTCGACAAGCAGTTTGACTTCATTTTCATCGACTGTCCGGCAGGGATTGAAATGGGATTCCGTAATGCGATCGCTCCAGCTAAAGAGGCAATCATCGTCACAACGCCAGAAATGGCCGCCGTCCGCGATGCAGACCGAGTAGTCGGCTTGTTGGAAGCGGAAAAGGTCGAATGCATCCACCTGATTGTCAATCGCCTCCGCCCGGAAATGATCCAACTCAATCAGATGATTAGCGTCGAAGATATTCTCGATTTACTGGTTATTCCTTTACTAGGTATCGTTCCTGACGACCAGCGCATTATTGTCTCTACCAATCGCGGGGAACCTTTGGTACTAGAGGATAAGCTTTCGATTCCGGCAATGGCGTTTAATAATATTGCCCGCCGCTTGCAAGGACAAGAGATTCCTTTTTTGGATTTAATGGCGGCTCACGACAACCTCATGACCCGCATCCGCCGCCGCTTTTTTGGCAATTAGCTTCATTGATCATCGCTCGCTGGTTTTAAGCTCTTTTACATTTAAACTGTCAATTAGTTTTTTGAAGAATGCCTTTTGCCCCTTGTTTGTTCTACAGCTTATGATTCTCGAACTGCTCGAAAAACTCTTTCCTTGGAAAAGTTCTGCCAAAAGTGGCGCAGATGCTAAACGCCGCCTTAAACTCGTCATCGCTCACGATCGCGCCGGACTCAGTCCTGAGATGATGGAGGCTATGCGTCGAGAAATTTTGGTTGTGGTTAGCCGCTACGTGGAAATTGACCCAGAGGAAATGGAATTTTCTCTCGAAAGTGACCAGCGCATGACAGCCCTGATTGCCAATTTACCTATCCGGCGCGTCAAACGGCAACCGTTAACCCCTCCTTCAGCCTGAATCAACGGCAATATTAAGCTGCTGCTGTCTTTAAGTTTTTTCTGTTTCGTTATGTTTAACCTCAAACGGATGGTGTTTAAAAAACTCCCAGACTAATTGGGTGGTGTCAGGAGCGTTGGCGAAAGCATATTGTCCGTTACGATCGCCGTACCAGCCGTGAGGTAACCCCTTGACAAAGAAAGTTTCAATGATGGTCGTATTAGACGAATTTACAAAATATTTCTGGTGATTCCAAGGTGTTCCTTTCGTTACCCCCGACGCTTGAGTAACCTTCACCTCAGCCAGTGCCAATCTTAAGGTTTGCTGCCACAGCTTCAAAAAACTATCCCGCAGATTATAACTAGCTTGAATATTGACCGTACAATCATTTTCAGAATGAATCGCCAGCAAGGGAACAATTCTTTTGGCCTTTTCGGCGGGGGGATCTCGCCTGATTTCGGCTTTCATCGCTGCCACTACCGTCGGTAATGGTTTAAAAATCCCCGGATTAAAGCAATTTCTCCCGACTGACAAAGCAGTCTCGCTATAGGGCAATCCGGCAGTGGTTGAGCCAGAAGCGAACAACTCAGAATGCGCTACCATCGCTGCTACTGCCATGCCTCCCCCAGAAGACAAGCCAGTAATATGAATGCGATTGGGGTCGATGTTGTAGTCTCGCTGAACTTCTTCAACCATAGCACGCAAGTCTTGCACCTCTCCCTTGCCCTCATGAATATGCTCTTTGAACCAAAAGCCCCAGCAATTGCGACTTCTCAAACCGTTGTAACGGGTGATAAAAGGGTAAATCACGGCAAACCCTTCGCGATCGGCAAGGCGGTTAAATTTCGTGTCGTGTCGGATGGTTTTGTGAGTTTCCTGGCAGCCATGCAGTACCATAACCAATGGGATAGGCTGGTTTTCCTGATACCCAGTGGGTACATGGACAATGTACTCGCGAGCGCGAGAACCCGAATAGGCTTTAGCGTGAAACGTTTTGTTAATATCTTGTCCAGCCCAGGCAGGCATGGTCGTGCTAAACATTAACCAGATAACCATTAGCCAGGTTGCCAACGCTTTAGCACGCGAGCAAAGTGTTTTAAAAGGCGATATGTCAGCCATCCGTTTGATATCGTCCTGTTTCATGCTAGTAAAATACTTTAATATTACAATTAAGACGCGAGGACGAGGAAAAAATGAATAAAGGTGCTGAATCTCTTGTTCAAGAAGTGACTCAAAATCCTTAGCACTAAGGCGATTACGGCTTTTTATATTTACTTGATCAATCCTCTCTCATTGAGAAGGCTAACTGTTCGACTACCTGTTCAATTTGGTCTTGACTCAAACCCGGATACATCGGCAAGGAAAGCACCTGTTGGCAGAGGCGTTCGGCTTGCGGAAAGTCGCCATACTGATAGCCTAAGAACTTACAAGCAGGCTGTAAATGGCAGGCGATTGGATAGTGAATCCCTGTCTGGATGCCGCGATCGCTGAGGTGGTTCTGGAGGTCTTCCCGCTTGAGAGAACGGGTTTCTCCCAAGCGAATAACATAGAGATGGTAAACGTGGCCGAGTCCACCAGTATTGTCGAGAGGGGTAATTCCTTGAGAATTTAGCGTTTGAAGCAGCCTGTCATAGTCTTGAGCAGCTTGATAGCGCAATTGGTTCCAGTCAGCTAAATGAGGAAGCTTGACCTCCAAAATAGCTGCTTGCAAGCTATCGAGGCGGCTGTTGGTTCCCAGTTCGGTATGGTAATACTTGCTGGGAGCGCCATAATTGCGTAAACTGCGAACGCGATTGGCAATCTCAGCATCGGCTGTAACTAGCATTCCCCCATTGCCAAAGGCTCCTAAATTTTTACTCGGATAGAAACTAAACGCCGCCGCCTGTCCCACCGAACCCGCTACCCAGCTTTCTCGACTAGCCAGGTGAGCTTGAGCAGCATCTTCAAAAATCTTTAAGTTAAAGGTGCGAGCAAAGTCGAATAATGCGCCCGGTGATACCATTTGTCCGTAAAGATGGACGGGGATAATGGCTTTAGTTTTAGGCGTAATCGCTTTTTGAGCAGACTCTAGATCGATGAGAGCCGTTTGCGGATCGCAGTCTACCAAAACGGGTGTCGCTCCCGCTTCGATCGCGCCAATGACAGTAGCAATGAAGGTATTAGCCGGAATTAGCACCTCATCTCCAGCTTCAATCCCACAGGCTTTTAACCCCAAGGCGATCGCCGCCGTGCCTGACGCAACTCCCACCCCATGCTCGACCCCACAAGCGTTGGCAAAATCCTTTTCAAACGCCTGCACCGCCTGCCCTAAAATGAAATCACCTCGCTCGACGACCGTTTGTATCGCTTGGTTAATCGCTGAACCGAGAGGTTGGTGTTGGATGCTCAGATCGACAAAAGGAACGGTGACAGGCGATGAGGTCATAAGCTGTAGAACATTTAGATTTATGAGTTGAGATCAGGCAAGAGGCAAGGGGCAAAAACTAATATCCTTTTTACTGATGAGTCTTCGGATCGAGAGCGTCGCGCAAGCCATCCCCTATATAATTAATGCCCAAAACGCTAGCAAAGATCGCTAATCCTGGAAAAAAAGCCATATAGGGAGCAGAAGTGAGATAATCTTTGGCTTTAAACAGCATTTGTCCCCAAGTCGGTACGTCTGGGGGAAATCCCAACCCCAAAAAGCTGAGAGTCGATTCAGTAATGATGGCATTGCCGACGGCGAGGGTTGCCGCTACGATAATCACGCTCAAGACGTTGGGAAGCAGGTGAACCCAGATGAGGCGGCGCGGACGCGCTCCCAAAGCGGTTGCTGCACTGATAAATTCCATCTCTCGCAACTTCAAAACATTGCCTCGCACTAATCGCGCCACTGGCATCCAGTTGAGTCCCCCAATTACGGCAACGACTAGCGCGAAAATTCCCAACTCTGGCCCGGCAAATGTAGCGATCGCATCTCGAAATAGATAGACTACCAACAACAATAAGGGCAACTGCGGCAAGGCTAAGAATAAATCGGTCAGACGCATCAATACGCCGTCAATCGCCCCGCCATAAAACCCTGCTACTGCGCCAATGACGGTTCCCAAACTGACAGCGACTGCCATCGCTGCAATTCCCACTGTCAAAGAAATCCGTCCTCCCACCAGTACCCTCGCTAACTGATCTTGTCCCAAATCATTTGTCCCAAAGGGATGCTGCCAACTGGGTAATGCAGTTGCTTGGGAAAAGTCAATGCGATCAATAGGGACGCGGTAGAAAAAGGGGCCGAAGGTAATACTGATAGCGATTAACCCTAACACGACCAGCCCCAACACGGCCAGGCGATCGCGCCGAAATCGCCGCCACGCATCCCCCCACAAGCTACTCGTGACAGTAGGTGACAAGGAAACTGATTCAGAGGTGAGCAGGTTCATTTGGCAAAGGGGAAAGGGTCAAATTCAGTTTAAACTATCGAGCTTCAGGCTCTTCCGTACTTATGGTGATAATAAAATTGGCTGAAATTATCGCCATCGATCACAAAACCCCTCAACCACGCGACTCAAACCGACTGAATTAGAGGCTTTAAACAGAATACGATCGCTCGCTTCCACTCCCTGCAACAACCATTCAATCACCTCCTCATGGGTAGCAAAGCACTCTGTTAAAACCCCAGACGCTTCCTCGGCAATCGCTACCGCTTCTGGGTCACTTACCAAAACCAACAGGCGATCAAGTCCCAACTGAGCGACCGTTTCACCTACCTGTCGATGCAATTGGGGCGATCGCTCTCCGAGTTCTTTCATCGCACCCAAAACGGCGAGATGGCGTTTCCCTGGGGTTTCTTTTAGCAGATAAAGAGCCGCCAGCATGGATTCTAACCCAGCGTTGTAGGTTTCATCGAGCAGGAGAACGTCGCCTGGTAACGCTACCTGTCGGGCGCGTCCCTTCGGTAAATTCACGGTGATGCCTTGAGTGAGGGGTTGCCAGTCTAAGTTTAAATACTTTGCTACTGCTAGTGCGGCTAAGTAGTTGGAGGCATTATGGCGGCCCGGTAGCGGTAGGGGAAAATCTGTGCCATCGACTCTCAAAATTTGAGCATCGATTAATTCTCCTTGAATATCTCCTCCTTCTAATCCATAGGTAATCGTTGCTCCTTGCCAGACGTTTGCAGCCGTTTGCATCAAGCGGCAGTTGTCGTGATTGAGGATGGCAACCCCTTCGGGGGGCATTTTAGCGAGTAGCTCACATTTAGCCTGGGCGATCGCTTCTTCTGACCCCAAACGACCGATATGAGCGGTTCCCACATTGGTAATGACACCGATGGTCGGACGAGTGATTTCTGCTAGCAAGGCAATTTCTCCAGGGCCGCGCATGGCCATTTCAATAATGGCATAATCGCGGTCAGTGGTTAATTCAAGCAACGTTTTGGGTACGCCGATTTCGTTATTATAATTAGCTTGGGTTTTATGGACATTGCCGTAGGTCGCTAACACGCCTGCAATGAGTTCTTTCGTGGTTGTCTTGCCGACTGAACCTGTAATTGCAATCAGAGGAATGGTGAATTGCTCTCGCCACCAACGGGCAATTTTCTGATAAGCTTCTAGCGTATCTTGAACGATCAATTGAGGAATTTTCTGAGTGGAATTTGCAGAAACTTGATGTTCGACAACCAGCGCGATCGCTCCCTTTTCTAGCGCGATTTCTACAAAATCATGCCCGTTAAACTTTTCGCCTTTTAAAGCAACAAATAAATCTCCTGATTTCAAGGTTCGGGTATCCGTATTAACCCCTGTTATTATGATTTCCTCAGTATTATCAGCAACGTAATCTGTACTAGAAATGATGATTTCACGGATTTTAGCGGGAGATATGTAAAATGACATAGAAAAATAAATCCTAGAAATTTCAGAAAAAATGTGGCAATCAAAAAGTTTTAATAGTGATCGAGATCACATACAAATGGTGTTTTTCTCCGTTAGTTTAGGGAATGCAAACCTTGAAGGAAAAAATCTCAAACCCAACCCAGGAAAAATCAAAGGAACTTCGCCGACTGGCTGTTTCTTAACCATTAACTGACTTGATCGTTCAACCAAAAGTATACAGCCCCAATAGGCTTTCGATGATTGGGGAGGGCCCAAACCAGTGAACACGCAATCTCAACTCAACGGTTTATTAGAACGACAGGGGTCGTCAACTGACGAACAAGTCCTGTACGATTATTGGCTCAATCGCGTACGGACTGATTCTCCTGACCAATTACTCGATGACTTCCGCCGCCTGTTCATCGAAGGCAGGGGATTTCGGGAAGCTCAAGTTTACAGCGCTCTCGAAAAAATGGTCAAAGCCAAAAATGCTGAATCTCGGTTTGATTATTTCTTCAATCGTTGCTGCCACATTCTGATCAACCACTGGCAAATGCAGCCTCAACTGCAAACGGCCATTCCTGAATTAATTGGACTATTTGAGAATTTAGCAGCACCGCGCAGTGGCTATGGCAATACGCCTAATCGCCTCCGCTACCTGATCAAGAATTTTACTCACTCCGATCATTACACTCGGTTGCATCGGTTGGCACGGGTGATCGACGAGAAAGGGAACAGTTCTCCTTCCATTGGCAGCTTAATTAACCGCTATCCCTATTTGTACAATCACTGTCTGCTGGGTGAAGATAGTAGCTACGAACACCAGCAAACGGTCAGGCACATCAAAGCACAAACGGAACGCCGTTTTGAAGTCAATATCTCTCGCTACGTGACCTACAAAGTTCGCCTAGCGCAGATGGCGCGTTCTTCTGAATTGGCTGAAGATGCCGGACGCATTATCCGTCCAGTTAAAAATCCGACGCTTTTGAACGATAAGGAGTTAAATCGGACGTTAAAACACTTTGTCGGAACGATAGAGGGAGGATGCACCTTCAAAACTCTCTCTCAAAGCTTTTTAAGTCATACCGTTCACACGCAAACCTTCCAAGCGTTTAAGGATGATTTATACGAGTATATCCTTGGCTCAATCGATCCTCATTACGGCAGAGGGCAATTTAACAAAAAACTTTACCAACTGCTGCAAAATGCGCTCCCAGAGTGCAATCACCAGAAACCCAGCGAGTTTTTGATGCTGCGGACATCCAGCCAGTTGTTGAATTATCTGGTCGTCGAAAGTGCTAACCAACCCGATCACTATGTTTTTATTGACATGATTGCCAATTTGGGGGTGACGCAGACAGTGGGGATATTGCTCAAAATCGCACTGATGTGCCGCAAAGTAAAGCCCTATTTAGAGAAACGCTTCTCATTGCTGTTCAACCATTATGAGTCTTTTAGCAAAGAAGGGGTTCCTTGGTTGATCAAATCGTTAGAAAATATCCAAGTCGCTTTTAGTGTTCACTTTGGCAAGGCCGATTTAACCTGTTTGAATCAGGTGAAGATGAACTAAAATATGGGCTAGACGCAGGCAGAGACTAAACGCCATTGACGATGGTTGGCGATCGCTTGCTGAAGTTGCTCGAAGCGCTGCCAGCAGTGATTGTCTAGCTGTAAAGGCAGTTCATCATTTTTGACAATCCAAGTCAAAGGGATTTCATGATTTTTTGCCTTGGCCGGATCGAGGAAAATATCGACGGTGACGAGCTTAGCAAAAGCAATTTTGCCAGGGATTTCCCGTGCCATCATGTAGTCAATCGTCTGATGAATCAGTTCTAATTCGCACGAGCGCAGAATCTGAGCTAGCAAATCAGGAAGTTCCTCGACCGAGGCGTTAACCCAATAAGAACAACTATAGCGAGCCATAATAACACTCCTCCAAATTACCTAAATAATGCCATTTTAGAAATGATTAGTGAATTTTAAGGAAATGTTAAAATTTCGTTACGTATTGCGTCGCAGGGAACTTTCATGCCACTGATCTAAAATTTGAACCAGATAATAATCAAGGGCGCGATCGCTGCGATCGGCGTTGTCTGTAAAATAATCACATAGGGGTACAAGCTCTTGTTCATTGTTCATTGAAATTAACGATTCCCAAAACGCTGATGTCTAAAAAAGAGCAAATTATCGCCATAAAGTGAAGAGACAAAAGCTGATGAAGTCGTGATATGACCAATTAAGGTAGCCTTTTGACGGTAGCCAGGACGATCAACGATATCCGAAATTTTTTGACTGTCTGTTTCTAATTTTTCGGGATCGATGCCATAGACAGAAAAAAGAGAAATGCCTGAAGAAATACTGGCTAAATCTTCGCGAAAATCGTGGGGGTTTTCTGAAAATTTGAGGTTAGGATTGGGAACAAGAAAAATTTGATAGGGATAGTAGGGATTGGTTTGAGACTCTCCTTTTTGATCGATTTTAGCCATGTCTTCTAAATAAAGTTTTGTGGGATAGCGAGTGACTCGCGTAAAAATCCAGTTAATAAATTTGGGGCCAAATTCATTAGCAACTGGAACGATATTAGAAAATTCGTTGGCAAAAATATTGTGATTTTTTCCTTGTCCAGTAAGAGAGACTAAAGCCGAGAAATTACCCGAAGGATGTCCGTCAATTAAGAATTTTACCGCTAATCCGGGGGCAAAACCGCGATCGCTGGGATCACCTGTGACAGATAAGCGCAAAAATCCACAATCTACGCCCTTAAATAAGCCAGTAAAAGGAGTACTAGAGGTGGGAATAAATTTAATTTTGGCGACGCTGCCGTGAGCATGAATGGCTTTTTTCCAAGGATTAGGCGATTCATCCGATAGGCGATCCATTTTGGTACGAAGCGGCGTTAAAAAGAGTCCTACTATGTCAATTTTGCTTAAAGGAGGCAGTTGTTGATATTGAGTAGGCAATATCTTTTCATTCCAAATAAAGTCTTGCTTTTTTTGTGCTGTCCAAGCTTCGTAATCGGTGGGTAATGGGGTAATCATATTAGTTAACAGTTATCAGGGTAGGGTGGGCATTGCCCACCTTACTTTTTTTTATCTTAGTAACCCGTGATGCCGACTTTGCGCCAAGGGGCAAAGGCATTACCGACACCGCGCAACGTAGGAGCGAGCATCGGATAATGACGCAGTATGACATCAGCCATCGTGTTCTTGTCAATCCAATCGAGTCCAAACTGCGTGTAGACTTCGGCTGTATAGTCTTTGGTAAAGAAGCGATCGCTCTTGAGTCGCCTCGAAGCCATCAGCACAAAAACCCGAAAAGCCGTATCGCTAATCGCAAATCCGGCGGGTTTGTCTTCGGCGTACATCCCCACCATGAGATCGACTGCTTCGAGGTCGTTATTGTAAATTTCGCGCAGTTCTTTAGCCCACCCAGGACGGCTGGTAATCTCGTCAAAGGAGTTGAGTTTACCCATGCCAATCAGTTCTCGGAAGCGATTGTAACGTGGAACGCCCCGTTCGCGATCGCGGACAATATCAATACAGGCTAAGTCGAGGACTTCTCCATTATCCCGCACCAAATTCTGTAAGAAATGCGGATAATTATGCAACTCAATCGCCCCTGGATAAGCAATACCGACGGTGTAAAAGAGATTCGGCATCCCAAACTGTTCGACAATTTCCCGCGTCCGTTTACCAGAGATTTCAAAGAAATTTTTCTCGGCTAACACTTTGTTGTTTTCGAGAGAACGAATTTCAAAATCATCGGGAATCAGGGGATGCAGGCGATAGGCAGAGACAAATTCTTCGGTGAGATAGTAGGGAGCGCCATGATGACTGGTCGATGAACCGATAATCCCGCTCAAGGCTTCGTTATCCCCTAAGCGTCCAAACAAATTCTTAAAGTGTTGTTCCAAGATTCCCCACCAGTTGGCTCTCATACCAATTTGTAAGGCGGGGTGTTGCAACAGGCCAGGTGTCCATTCAACGGTATGAATTTTCGCCATTAAAGCGGCGTTAATCAGATGAGCATGGTCAAAGAGGTCATCGTCTGTCCAATTGGGATAACGCTGTTTGAGATGGTCGCAGAGAATATTATGTTCTTTAACAAACAAGGTATGTAACAGACTCATCCCTGCCCAATAGTTGTCATTATTACCCGTTAGGTCAAGTCCATTAGTATCGAGGGATAGCAGTCCATCTTCTCCTATTGTTAACTTGCCGTCTTGGTGGGAACGCAACTCATTGGCGGCCTCCTCATTACTGCCGTAAATTTGCGAACCGTCCCACCAGTGGGTCGAGCGACTTAAAAAAGTGGGTGGCCCTGATTTGTCGCCGGCAGGACGAGTAGGATCGGCGGGGGTTTTTTTAATTTTTAACGGTCGATGTTCTTGCGGCCAGGAGTCGTCTTCTGACAGGGGAATGTCGATCGCATCTTCGTCTACACCCTCGAAGTGAGCAAACCATTCGTGGTTCTGGAACTGAATCCAGGCAGCCGCCAAAACATTTAAGATAGTAGCAGGCTGAAATTCCTCTCGCTTGAGCAGTTTTTGGCTAATGACTCGCGGATTGGGATTGAGGAGATTTGGGGTATCAGGATAAACCTCTTTGAGCGGCATATTGCGCCCGAAGCGGGTTCCGGTCATTCCCATTGCGGGTTGTTCGAGGTCGTTAAAGCTGCCATCAGCCGTTCGAGCCTTTAGATGGCGACCTTCTGGGTCGGGTTCAGGCTGCGGTAGTTTGTCGGTATTGGGCAGTTGGGAAGTATCGTGAAGGTTATTTTTCCGCAAATTATCCCGAATTTTAGACAAATCCAAAAGACTGAGAAATAGAGGTTTTTTGTGCCAAGGTTTGTTCTCCATTGTTTTGGTTCCTGATGGCTAAAGGATTAAAACTTTTTGAGGATTCGGACAGGTCATTTCTTCAATAATCTTATGCTGTCTTTGTTGCCTGTGTCATCTCCTCCTAATTGATCTAGCAAAAGCTTATTAAAATTGACGGATAGTGGTTACAAAAATTTATATATTTTAGTATTAAATATTATTAAGCTTTTTTAAAACTCTCTTGAGTTTTGATCCAGATTTGGTCTATAAAGGGGACATAAATTGTGGCTCTAATTCTGTAGTTTTGGTCACTTGCGGCTTGAATTTTTAATAAAAAAATTCTCAGATTTGTTTAACCTTCCTAAAAACGAAGGTTGGGGTTTTCTGTGATTAAGTTAGCGATTGCTTGTAAACTTTGAGGAGAACAGGGTATGTCAAAAGACATTATTTTTGAACCCCTTCATTTTCGGAATTTGACCGTTAAAAATCGGATTTTTCGTTCTAATATTTCCGGTCGATTCGATAACTATGATGGGTCAGGCAATCAGGCAAGAATCAATTGGGAAGAAAAATTTGCCAGAGGCGGTGTCGGCGCAATTATTACCTCCTTTGTGCCGGTGATGATTGAAGGACGAATTGTTCCGGGTTATGCCACTATTGATCGCGACGAACGCATTCCTTTTTGGCAAAAAGTTGGCGAAATGGCTCACAAGTACGACTGCAAATTCATCATGCAACTGAGTCACTCTGGCCGCCAAAGAGACATTGCTGGCGTTGAAAATAAAAATGTTGCCGTGAGTTCTACCAACGAAGCTGATACCTTTCACGGGTTACAGTGTCGTGCGCTGAGCAAAGATGACATTAAAAAGGTTGTCAAAGCCTATGGTAGAGGAGCATGGCGAGCCAAACAAGCCGGACTTGACGGGGTAGAATTGCATGGTGCTAATGGGTATTTGATCACCCAGTTTCTCAGTTCAGGCATTAACGATCGCACCGATGAATATGGCGGTTCTTTATGGAATCGGGCGCGTTTTTTGCGAGAAATTTGTGATGCAGTTCGCGCCGAAGTCGGCAATAACTTTCACTTTCAAGTTAAAATCAGCGCCGAAGACTTCAACAATGCTCTCTTTCCTTGGGAAAAAGAGGGAAATACCCTCGACGAAACTGTCCAAATTTGCCAAATGCTCACCGAAGAAGCGGGAGTCGATGCGATTCACGTTTCCGTCGGCAGTATCTTCCCTCATCCCTTAAATCCACCCGGAAACTTCCCTTTATCAGGCGATTTGTCCACCGATTCGGCTGCAAGTTCCTACGATACAATGCTCTCTAGTGGAACTGCCGCTTTCCGCAACTATATGTTGTTTAAGTACCCTTGGTTGCAATGGATTTTTCGGGCGCTTTGGTATCGCATTCCCAACCGAGTTTACAAAGTCCCTAACACCCTCCAAGGCAATCCGGTTAACCCAGAAGACTTAGACGCAGGTTTTCGCAAGTTTTACACGGCTTCTGAGATAGAAGGACTGCTAGAGCGTTTTCAAGGCAGAAACGTCGATTACTCGCGGGAAATTAAAAATAACATCAAGGTTCCTGTAATTTGTACGGGCGGATTTCAGCAAGCGTCTTATATTCGTCGCGCCATTAACGAAGGCTATTGCGATGCCGTCAGCATGGCACGAATGTTAGTCGCCAACAATGACTTAGCCCAACAATTTCAAGCGGGTAAAGACCTTCCCGATCGCCCTTGTACCTACTGTAACCGATGCCTGCTTAATGTCTTAGAAAATCCTCTAGGATGCTACGAACCGGCGCGTTATGGCGGCGATTATGAGGCGATGATTGCTCAAGTGCTGACTGTTTT
>JBGTNM010000359.1:0-7944 GCA_041743025.1 Microcystaceae cyanobacterium | reverse complement strand
CTTGAAGAATGTTGAGACTATCAGGATAAGTCGGAGAAAACTCATCCAAAAACCTTTGATAGCACTGGGTATCAACCTGAGAAAATTGCCGTAAAAAAGATTCTCCACTTCGAGGTTCAACAGCACCGTAAAGCCAGAAGGC
Organism: Microcystaceae cyanobacterium; assembly: GCA_041743025.1. Classification (GTDB taxonomy): domain Bacteria; phylum Cyanobacteriota; class Cyanobacteriia; order Cyanobacteriales; family Microcystaceae; genus JBGTNM01. The sequence continues at coordinate 7,802 of JBGTNM010000359.1, read as the reverse complement.
TTTGAATAACCACTGCCATTGACCAATTGGTTTGACACCACTAGCCGTAATCAATCGTCCAACAGATGTTACACCAACCATCTGTCTCAGTTACTAAACAACTCTTTTAGTCTAGTTTATCTGCCCTGCATTTAATTTAAATTGGTATGACTACCCGCTATCGGGCGTTATACGCCCTTGATTTCGGTTTGGGCAGTGCTGATTCTGAGGCAAGACAACAGTTTGAATTGGCGATCGATAAACAAGTACCAAATAACCTCACAGCATTAGCTTGGAATGATATCCAGGATGATTCTAATAAGAAATAATTGATGCGTTTGACGAGAGGTGAATTCAATCGCAGTTTAGCTATAGTTATGTATTACTATTTAGAGTTTTTTAAACATGAAAACTAAGATTCTTATATTAGCTTCCAATCCAAAAGGAACTGGATTTCTAGAATTACCGACCGAAATTCGGAATTTAATGGAAGCCATAAAAAGATCGCCCGAACGCGATCGCTTTATGATCGAAACCAGATTGGCAGTTCGTCCCAAAGATCTTCAGGCAGCATTATTGGAAGTTCAACCCAGAATTGTTCACTTTTGCGGACATGGAGAGGGTGAAAAGGGTTTGATATTGGAAAATGATGCGGGACAGCTTCATTTGGTAAGTTCGGAGGCTTTAGCAAATCTATTTAGTTATTTTAGCGATCGAATAGAATGCGTCTTACTCAATGCCTGTCATACCAAGATGCAAGCCGAGGAAATTGTCAAACATATTAATTTTGTTATTGGTATGAATCAGCCGATTTTAGATCGTAGTGCGATCATTTTTAGTGAAGCATTTTATGGTGCTTTGGGTTCAGGAGAATCTATAGCTAGAGCTTATCAATTTGGTTGCAACCGCATTCATTTAGAGTGCTCAGAAACATTATCACAACAACGTAAACTAGTTCCAATTGATCCTGAAACAGATAATCAAAACCAGTCAATACCCGAACATTTAATCCCGATTCTTTTCACTAACAAAAATCTTAAAAAAATAAATCAGATGGAAACTTTGTCTGAATCAGAACTAACAGGAATACCATCTAATACTTCAACCTCTTCTAAACGTCGTCGCCTTGAGCAACAATTAGAAGATTTACAACCGCCATACAATTTATTACGTAAAAAACTGAGTAGATTGCGTGGAAAGCGTTCTATTGAGAATGATCCTAGTACTGAATTTAAGCTTGATGAACAAATAAAGGAAGCACAAGAAGAAATTGAAAAAATAGAAACTACAATTGAGAAAATTGAGGAAAAACTCAATTAAAATAACATAGTTATTGTTACTAATTGAAACTTTCTGAGCTTTTCTCAAATTCTAAGTTTAAAAATAGCAATATACTACTAATTCCAAATCCAACGACGAAAAATTGGGTTAATGTTGTTGCAATCAAACTTGACCAAAATTGAGGCAAGAGAGGACTCATAATACTACTAAATAGGTACGGTAAAATTGAAGAAACAACAATAGTTAAAAGCAGAAAGAAGAATGCTTTCCACCAACTATTTTTTACAATAGAACGACTGTAGTTAAAAGCAGCTTTTCCTTTTTGATCTCTGAGAACATAAGCCAGACCATAGTATTGATTATTAATTAAATAAATTATTCCTGGTATTAGCAATAGTAGACCACGAAGACCAGAGATTAAACCATATTTAATACTTATTAAAATCAGAGGAATTGGGTTGACAAATATTTTTTTGATTACACTGCGATAGCTTGTTGGTTTTTGATAAAGTAAATTTTCTGTTATCACAGCTATAGCTATAAAATAAATCCAATTAGCTAATATAAAGGCAAACAAAGTAATATAAACTACAAGCAAAAATAACCCAGATGGGTTCGATTGCAACATGATAGCTGAAGCTTGAAATATGATTATAAATGGTAAAAATATCGTGCAAAAAAGTAAATAAGTTTTAGGGTGTTTAAATAGCAGGTTATAGCCCATAGCTAATAGCTCAATTAAACCTAACCTTTTGTTTTGAAGTTCAGCAAGAATATTCATTTAAACTATTTAATATTATTGAAATACTACTAAATAGTATTCTAGAGCGATAAAGCTACTCGAAAACCAATTGTGATAATTTTGTTACTAGGGGAAATGCCATTGCGATATCGAGAGCGACAAATAATAGGAGGATCTTGCCAACAACCACCACTGACAACTCTTTTCCACTGTGTGTTATCAGTTAGTAATGCTGTTCCATCATTTGGGGCATTTTCATAGCTATCATCCCAATGATCGGCGCACCATTCCCATACGTTTCCATGCATATCGCTCAAGCCCAATGTATTAGACACCTGATGCTTATCCACCTCGCTTGTCTGTTTCGGAGACTTTGCTTTTGGGCTAGATTTATATTTTTGGGTACTATCGTAAGTAGCAACTTCTGGAGATATGGTTTCTCCGTAGCAAAAAGCAGTATCTGTTCCAGCACGACAAGCATATTCCCATTCTGCTTCACTAGGTAAACGATAGGGTCTAGCTGTTAGCAATTGTAGACGTTCACAAAATTCGATTGCTTCAAACCAAGTAATTTGCTCTACAGGAAGATTGTCTCCTGAAAACTTTGAAGGGTTCGGATTAAGTTCCCTTCTAACTTTAGTGCTTTCTGCAATGATCTTCCACTGAGATTGAGTGATAGTAATTCTACTCAAGAAAAACGGTGCAATCATAACTAGATGTTGAGGTTGCTCTCTATTGTTTCTCTCGTTATCGGCAGAGCCCATAAGGAATTCGCCTCCAGGAATTTGAACCATTTTTAAAACGATTCCTAGATCAGATAATTCAGAAAATACATCGGCTCTTCTTCCCAGTTGTTCGTCAAATGCTTCTGTTCTTCCCCTTTGACGATTGACAACCCATTTTGAACCCAAATTAAGTGATCTTGGTTGCTTAGTAAGTTTGGCACTTTCAAACTCTAATTGATGTAAAGGAGGAAGAGTAACTGGAACTTCATTAATATTCCACTCTGACTTTTCAAATTGAGGAACTGTTAGATTCACTCCTGCGATAACTATTCGACCATCATTAGTAGATAACTGCTCAAACTTTGATGCTGCCTTTTGCTCACTTCCTTTAGCTAAATCCCGCATTCCCTGGAGATAGGTTAACAGGGGCTTAAATTCTGCTTCAATCAGTGGTTCAGCAAGTGTGTCCGCCACCTTGGACATTCTTACCCATTCTGTTTTTTCATTTAGACTTAAGTTTGTCAGTTGTAAAGCTAAATCACGAGCTGCTTCTTCGGGGTTAATATAGGCAAGAGCCGTCCAACGCTGAACTATGGCAAGGTTGCGTACTGAATTTATCGGATTATTTAGTTTGTCTTGAACATAAATCAGAAGAAAGTGAGCTATTCTTTTAATTCGTTTTTGTTTATTTTTATTGAAACGAGGATCACTGTTGAGTTGCTCTAACAAAACGCCTCTAATCTTTTGCTCCATTTCAAATAATTCTCGTCCTACTTCTTTACATAGAGAGGATAGAAGTATGTCTGCAACTGCAATCCAAGGAATCTGTAAATCTTCCCCATGAATATCTTTATTAAAGTTAGCTCGCAGATTATATAGCAAATCAGGGGTCAGTGCCATCGGTAAAGCTGCTTGGCAAGCCAAATACATATGGGCTTCACCAAATTTATCTTGAAAGGATTGAATAGTTTCGTTTGTTCCCAAATTACCGATCATATTGTTGAAACAGTTTGGTTTATATTAAATGTTGGTCGATCAAGTAGTTTTTCTCCCTCTTCCCCGTAACGTTTCAATAGCTAAATATAATTCCTTACGACTAAATTCGTACATGGGAATTAACTCTGCAATATCTTCGGCAGTCGTATTTTCCCAACGCTTTCTAGGAACAGGATTAAGCCAAGCTATTCTATTTACAGATTGCCTTAACTCCTTAAGAAAAAACTTTGTTTCTCGCCGACGCTTTGAACTGAATTGACCTCTTGCTGCACCAGCATCACTAATAATTAGGCAGACAATTTTTCTATTGGCAAATTCGACCAGACAATCTTCGATAAAGTTCTGTTTTAAACGATAAGGATCGTGGTAGAGATAGTCACCAGGACAATTGTGAAAATAATAAACTTTGATTTGATTGAAACGACCTCCTCTTGAAGCAGCATTTACAAGAGCTTGTGAAACATGATGGAAAGGAACCATAGAGCCATCTTGATCGATTAACAAGAGAAATTTAGTTTTATTGACAAGACGAGGTTGTAAAACTGGATCGAGTAAGAATCCATTTTGTCCAATTTGTTCAATAGTTTGATCTAAATCTAAATCCGTAGGCACGCCTTCTCGAACAAAATTTCTTAAATAGCGCAAACTTTGTTTTATTTGCCGATAAGTGACAGGTAGAGTATTTGTATCTATCAAGTAATTCTCATTTGATTGATTGATAGGCTGCTTGAATGCTTTTGCAACTTGAACCTCATCAAACATATTTTTTACCACTTCAGAAGAAAGTTTAGAGACAGGTAAAGTAGCATTGAACTGGTTATTTTCATCACTACTAGAACCCGGTTGTTTTCTTTGATTTTTTACTTTCTGATAAATTATCAGACTTAATACAGATAATATTGCAATACATACTATATAGAAAAATATTTTGATAGATTTAGGTATGGAGAATAATTGATCATCATTTTTTATGATCAATTTAGCAGTATCTTTTATGATTTCTTTTCCATCTTGAACAATAATTAATTTTAAGATTATTTCTTCGTTTAGCTCATGATTATCATCGTCGATTATTTGAATACGATATTCTGCTGGGTTGACAAAGTTATCGTCAGCGGAAATAGATATCGGAGTAAATTCAAAATCTTTTCCTAAAGTTGCTGAATTGTGTTTGGAATCATCAATTTTTATGATTCCATTTGTCCGATCTTTATCTTTTCTAGTATCAGAGACAAATATTTTCGCTTCATGTTGATTTTCTTTTACAGAAAAACTGTTAGTCCACCAGGGATGATGAAATGCAATTTTTTTGGATCTTAGGTTATTACGAAAATTAAATAATCCACCTAATAAAATTAATATAAAAACAAAAAATATAGAACTTTTTTTATTGTATTTTGCGTTTATATCATAGTATCGATCTGAATTTGCTTCTGGTGATATTTCTGTGTCTATTAATTCATGATTTGCTTTTTTAGTAGTATCTAAAATTATTTGCGTATATTTGTTTTTGGGGATTAACTGATTAAATTTTTTGCTGAAAATTTGCTTTTCTTCTTCAGATTTAACCCAAAGGACACAACAAATTTGAGCTAAAGAATCGTGATCTTCCTTTCCAAAGCCAGCATCCAATGATCTTAGAAGAGTAGAATAAGATTCTATTCCTAATGGAAAACCTGATTCTTGCAGAGAATAAAATAATTCTAAAAGTGCTGGCTCATTCACTATCATTACTTATCCTCAAATAACTGACATGAGCTTCCCAACTTTTTAGCAAAATTTCTAAATAGGGAAGTTGTTTTTTATCTAACTTTTCTAGAGATTTTTCTAGATCTTCTTTCTGCAAAGCTTGAACCCAATCTAACAATTCACTTGTGCCTACATTTTTTCCATAATTCACATTTTCTTCTTGCATTAAATCACGCAATTGTAAAAATCTATTAATTGCTTTTTGGCTTAGTTTATCTGACATTTCAGGAAATCGAGCTTTGAGAATTTTGACAATTTCATCTCGGCTCGGAAACTTAACATAATAAAATAAACAACGACGTAAAAAAGCATCAGATAAATCTTTTTCATCATTACTCGTTATAAAAACAATTGGTGCATGTTTAGCACTTATTTCCATTTCTTTGCCCTTAATCCTAACTTCATCTACTTTGAATATTTGTTCGTCGAGTTCTACAAGTAAATCATTGGGAAAGTCAATGTCAGCTTTATCAATTTCATCAATCAATACAACTGTACGTTTTTCATTATTAAATGCCCTCCCCAGAGGGCCAAAACGTAAATAAGAGGTGAGATCTTCAAATCTCTGCTTTTCTGGAGATTTTAAGGAACCTGTTGCAGCTAATTGAGCATCTCGTAATCGACCAATTGTATCGTAAGTATATAGTCCATCTTTTGCCCGGCTAGTTGATTTTATATGCCAGGTTTCATAGGGAAGCCCTAACTCACAAGCTACTGATATTGCTAATTTTGTCTTACCGCAACCAGGAGGTCCCTTAATTAAAAGTGGCTTTTCCAGGTATATAGCCAAATTAACAGCATTTACCAATTCCTGACTAGGTAGATAGGGAAAAACTTGTTTTCCTTGAAATATCTTTTTAGGGATAGACTCCCCTTGATATGTATAATCACTCATTTCTTTCGTTTTAACAAATTTCCTTGAATTTCAGACCAATCACCGTTGCATAACGCACAAATTTTACGAATTGTCAATTCTGGTATTCCTTTATATTGCTTAAGATTTTCAATAGTTTCCTCTTTGTCAAGAGAAAATATTTCAGGCAAAGAGTTACTTTGTTGTTCAATCCAATTTCTGATAACTTCGGAAGTGAATGGAATTATTTCTGGTAGATAAAAAGGGTTACTAGTCTTCATATTTAATTCATAATCTTTCCTCCAACTGATGTTCCAAGCATTGACAATACCTTGATAATCTAGGAAGAATACTAATAATTTATACGGACTATGCCGTTGATTATCTTCTAAGATTTCTTTGGCTATTTCGTCCCAAAAAGCATGAACTAAATCTAAAAGATTATCTTCAACCGACTCGTCCACATTATCGAAGCAAATTACAACATTCTGAGATTGTAATAAATCAATAATATTTTGAATAATATCTTCAGGCTCACAATCTTGTTCTAAATTGAGATTCCAAGTAAATTCTTCCCATATTCCTGACATATTAGTTGCTAAGGATCTTCTATCTAAGTCAATAGGAATATAGTAATTTCCCAAACTTTGAGGAACTATTGATGCTAATCTATTTGCCAACCATTTCTGACCATGTTGCTTAGATCTCCCTTGAATCAAAAAAGCTCCATTGGGTTCTTTTTCTGTGAGTACTATGTTTTCAAAAAATCGATGCTGCTTCCAAAATCCGAGTTTAAATAATGCTTTAAGTAAGACTTCTGAGCTGATTTTAGTATTTTTCTTTTGATCTTTTTGTCCTGGATTCTCAAGCTCTTCTTCGATCCGATCAAGTCCTTCTTCAATTTTTTTTAGCTTAATTTCTCGTTCATTGATTTCTTCCTCAAGCTGTATTTGGGTCAATACATCATTTTCCTTCGCTAATACCTTTTTTAGTCTTGCCAAAATTTTACGAATAACTTCCCATTCGTCTTCTAAATCTTCTTGTTTTGCTCTTAATCGCTTTTGAGACACCATTAATTCGTGTTCCCTATTCTTCGACCAGTATTTTATTATGCTTCATATATTACAATCAAAAAGCTTTCTTTTTTACATTAATCAGGAGTGGTTAGCATTTGAAGGGCTATAAAAGACTTCAGGCATTGGCTTCAATTTTTCTTGATATTTACACCCTGCTAAACCACTATGGAAAATACTGCCTAGTCAAAGGAATTAGATTATTGGAGATTGTCCGTTGTTTTCAAAACCACTAAAGGGACTTTTGTAACGGCTGCTGCAAATCTGGTTCTGTTGCAAAAAAATCAAACGGACAGAAAAACTCCGTGGACAGCTAATTTTTTAGACAGTAATTCCAAACAGAGAATGAATAAAATCTCTCTGTCCCAAAACATCAGCTTTAGCTATATTTTCGATTTGACCTT
>JBGTNM010000358.1:0-7389 GCA_041743025.1 Microcystaceae cyanobacterium | reverse complement strand
ACCTCAATTTAGTCTACCAAGCCTTAAAAAAGGCATTGATTATGCCTGACATTAAATCGTTTTTAAATCAAAACTACTCTGGCAAGAAGTCAGAATCTAAAATTTGTTCAAGGGTATAAGGGCAATTTTGCGAAAAGGTTTCAGGCGGTAAATCTGTTTTAATTATCGCTTGCTTTTTAGCTTTAATATAGATACCATCAATTTTTTGTAAGGCATAATTATAGAGGGTTTGTGAACGCAAGAGAAACTCTAACTCATCTCGAAAGTTTTCAATTTCTTCTTTCCATCCATTAGCACAATAAGCACGTTCTGTCTCCCAATATTGATAGAGAAGAAGATGTTTAATGAGTTGTTTTAGATAACTTTCTACTTTGCGTCGTTGCTCATTTCCCAACGCTTCTACTTCCTCGATTAAATGTTCCCAATCTAAATTTTCTAGCTCTCTTTGGCGAAGCTGTTGAGCAGTTGTATCTGTCCAAAGCACATAATCTTTTTCATAGAGTTGTTGCATCTTTAACCCTAATTGAGTCATAGTACTTAGAGCAATTTTCGCGCTTTTTGCAATACACTGTGGGGGCATAATATATTATGCCCCTACCCATCTCAATCCGTAATCGCGTTGAGCAATACGTCAGTTAAAGACATCCCTTTCATATCCTCAACAGTGATAGTATCGACAATATCAAATTTGGCTCCTGCTGTTTGTAGTTGGTCGTCGAGCGCTTTAAGAAATTCAGTCGCTTTGGGATCTGTGCCGACTTGAATCAGAGAGAGTGCTAGTTCTTCATCCCGTTCGATTTGGTTGGCAGCATCAATGATCAGGCGGATGACAGCTTTGCGATCGGTGGGTTCCCCATCAGTCATAATTAATAGGGTTTCGCCGTTGGACTTGGTTTGACCGTTAGCTTTGCGCTGAAAGTAATTATCAAGAGCATCTTGCAATACAGTCGCCAAGTCCGTCCGTCCCATCGGTTCGTTCTCTGCATAAATTTTGCTGACTTTTTCCGAGGTGACATTATCGTAACGCCGGAAGCGACCCGAAAAAAGATAGATGGTGATGCCGTCAGAGTCGATTTGTTCGCATTTTTGGGCCAAGGCTAAGGTCGATTCCTGGGCAATTTCCCAACGGGTTTTGCCATCAGCTTGATCAGAAGTAGCCATGCTGCTGCTTTTGTCGATCATCAGGGTATAGTCCCGATTTTCGATAATTGAATCTCCTGACATGGGGGAAACAGCCTCCTCGAATTATTGGGTGATGATGGCTTTCACTCTCTAGCCTAGTATGGCTTTTGGTCATATCTCCTAAAGTTTCTAAATTTCCTCAGATTTGCAATGACCTGTTGTCAGTTAGGGAAAACCGCCCTTAGTTCAAAAAAGTTAACTGGTGAAATGGGTCGGCGGCCTGGTAGGATCGTTTATATGACGCGCACCAAAACAGGACATCATTAATCTGTGATATGACCCTTATTGATGACTTTCGCATCATCTTTGACCGCGACCCAGCCGCCCGCAACTGGCTGGAGGTGTTGTTGTGCTATCCTGGCTTACAAGCACTCGTCTTTCATCGAATCGCTCATCCGCTCTACCGTCTCGGCTTGCCTTTGATACCGCGCCTCATTTCTCATGTTGCCCGTTTTCTGACAGGTATTGAAATTCATCCAGGGGCCAGCATTGGTAAGGCCGTATTTATCGATCATGGTATGGGAGTGGTCATTGGAGAAACTGCGATTATCGGTGACTATAGCCTAATTTATCAAGGGGTGACTTTGGGGGGAACAGGTAAAGAAATGGGCAAGCGCCATCCTACCCTCGGTAAAAATGTCGTCGTCGGGGCGGGGGTTAAAATCCTGGGCAATCTGGAAATTGGCGATAATGTCCGCATTGGTGCGGGTTCAGTCGTGCTGCGGGACGTGCCGTCAGATTGTACTGTTGTTGGCGTTCCCGGTCGAGTTGTCTACCAATCTGGGGTAAAAGTCAATCCTCTCGAACATGGCAACCTTCCCGACTCAGAAGCAACCGTCATTCGTCTGCTGCTTGATCGCATTGAATCTTTAGAGCGTAAAGTAGAAGAACTTGAACAATCTCGTGTTAAAGATTGGGATTGTTGGGTTGAGGTGGGGGCAAAGTCTTGTTCGGAGAGTTCCTGGTCTGTTGCGGAGAGTTGCCGCCTGCAAGATAGAGAAATTGAAGAATTTCTCGGCGGAACAATGTAAATTGATTCTTTTATGGAAAATAACGATCCCTTTAAAGAGCAAAAGCTTAAAAAACTGCAATTAATGCTGTATTTATTGCCTGTTGTCGGCTGGTTGCCGTCTTTGTGGACACTTTCACGCCATGACGAAAATCGATCGCAACGTTCCCTCGCTCGGACTTCTTTAACATTAACGTTGGGTTGGGCGATCGCTTACAGTTTATTATGGTTGGGATCGCTACAAACATCGGAACTGTTGGCTTTGCGCTTATTATATCTCAACGGACTGTTGACATCTGGCTACATTTTGACCTGTTTAGTCCTCATGGTGCGAGTCTGGCGAGGGAAAGTCTGAATCTTAGTCATTGCTGAATAAGAGAAGCTTAACTTTTGATTCAAGTATAGCAATACGCATCTCTGTGAGGACAAAGCCGATCGCGTATTTTGGAAAATTTAAGCTTAATGAAATAGCCTCAAGCCAAAATTGCTGCTAGATTGTTGTTTGGTGCAACGCACTCACTCCCAGAGAGGCTGCACGCCTTAGTGGTTGACAGATTAAAGTACAAGAAGCTTGTGCTGATGCTTGCTGCCCAATTGCTAACGGACTATTTTATCAATAATTCGCAATGAACCTTGCTAACTTTCCTTGGTTAACTACCATTATCCTTTTGCCGATTGCTGCTGCTCTGCTGATTCCTTTCTTTCCTGACGAGGGAGAAAAAGCAATTCAAGCGAAAACGGCAATCCGGGTGCGCTGGTACGCTTTAACCGTTGCTTTAATTGACTTTGCGCTGATTATCTATGCGTTTTACGTCGGATATGACTTCAATAACCCTCATTTGCAATTAGTTGAAAGTTATGCTTGGATTCCCCAACTAGATTTAAAGTGGTCTGTCGGGGCAGATGGGCTGTCTATGCCTTTAATTATCCTAACCGGATTCATCACCACTTTAGCTATCTTAGCTGCTTGGCCAGTCACCTTCAAACCCAAGCTCTTTTATTTCTTAATGCTGGCGATGTATGGGGGACAAATCGCTGTCTTTGCCGTACAGGATATGTTGCTCTTTTTCCTGGTCTGGGAATTAGAATTAGTCCCAGTTTACCTTATTTTGGCGATTTGGGGCGGTAAAAAACGGCTCTACGCGGCGACTAAATTCATTCTCTACACCGCAGGTGGTTCCCTTTTTATTCTGGTTGCAGCCTTAACAATGGCTCTCTACGGGAATCCTACCACGTTTGACATGAGTGCGATCGCGGCGAAAGATTTTCCCCTCAAACTGCAACTTGTCCTCTATGCCGGATTACTCATCGCCTACGGGGTTAAATTGCCCATTTTTCCCCTGCACACTTGGCTACCCGACGCGCATGGTGAAGCGACAGCCCCAGCACATATGTTGCTAGCAGGAATCTTGTTGAAAATGGGCGGTTACGCCTTGTTTCGGATGAATGCTGGGATGTTGCCCGACGCTCACGCCTATTTTGCCCCTGTCTTGGTGATTTTGGGAGTCGTCAACATTATTTACGCTGCCTTGACTTCCTTCGCCCAGCGCAATCTCAAGCGCAAAATTGCCTATTCTTCAATTTCTCACATGGGGTTTGTCTTGATCGGACTTGCCTCTTTTACGCCATTGGGGGTTAGCGGGGCAATGCTACAGATGATCTCACACGGGTTAATTGGGGCGAGTTTGTTCTTTATGGTAGGCTGTACCTACGATCGCACTCACACCCTGATGCTAGATGAAATGGGAGGTGTAGGGCAAAAAATGAAAAAAGTCTTCGCCATGTGGACAACCTGTTCCCTCGCTTCTTTAGCCTTGCCTGGAATGAGTGGCTTTATCGCAGAATTAATGGTATTTGTCGGATTTGCGACCAGCGATGCCTATAATTCAACCTTTAAAGTCATTGTCATCTTCTTAGCGGCAGTGGGCTTGATTTTAACGCCAGTTTACTTGCTCTCAATGCTGCGAGAAATGCTCTACGGGCCGGAAAATAAAGAATTGGTCGCCCATACCAAGCTCATCGATGCAGAACCGAGAGAAGTGTTTATCATCGCTTGCTTGCTCGTTCCAATTATTGGTATTGGCTTGTATCCCAAAATTGTCACCCAAATTTACGATGCAACGACCAATCAGTTAACCGTTCTCTTGCGTCATTCAGTCCCAACCTTGCAAGAAACAGCCCAAATTCCTGGTAATTATCCCTTTTATTCCCTGAAAGCTCCAGAAATTCAGTAAAAAGTAGGGTGGGCAATGCCCACCTGCATTTTTTTCGTTTTTTTGGCATTTTCATGCTCCTACAAAGAAATTTTTAGCTTTGTTTTAATTTTACTGAGCGATCGCGCTAGCCACAACTTAGCCATTCGCTGGCGATTCAATCCCTCAATATTGGCAGGATAAACCCTTTGGATATCAAAGAAGTTATTAATTTCCCTCAGAATTATTTCTAATCTTTTTAATAACTTTTCTTGCCGATATTCTTCCAAAAAGGATTCAGGCAATCTTTGTGAGGGAAAAGATTTTAAAGCCGTTAGAATTCTCTGCACGTCATATTCAAGAGAATAACCAGCTATTTTTTGACAATTAATGCTAGGATCGAGATAATCAGCTAAAGCGTTGTTAATGCTTGAAAATACTTCACAACCGCAAGCTAAGGCTTCTAATGGTGGCAAGCCAAACCCTTCAGTTAACCCACTTACGCCCCAATATTCCGCCGAATCATAAAGGTAGAGTTTACTACGATTGAACAATCCCGCTAAATCTTCAACGTAACCATCTAACAATTCAACTCGGCAATGTTGGCGCAACGCGGGAACCAATTGTTTGAGCAAATATTCTGAAGATTTACGAGCCTGTACCAGCACATCGATATCCCGTTGCAGTCCAAGCGAACGAAACTCCTCACTAATGTGATTAGGAAGATAGTAAATGAGGGAGTTAGGGGATTTTTGCCCCCAATAGCCCATTGTTTGGCGACTGACGGTAATAATAGGAATGCGAGACGGCAAATTGAAGCGATATCCCGTACTGTGGGCATGATAGACGACATGATAAGCTTTAAGCTGAGTCACCAATTTAGCGACATCAAAACCCCAACTGACGACAAAAATACAATCTTCACAGTTTTTTTCGTTGAGCAGTTCGGCTAAATAAAGATGGCTAGATTCTCGCTGTCGATAGGTGACAATTTCTGCCGGACAAATATGTTGAGCGAGATCGAAGGTTTTCAGTTCCGCCCAGAGTCCTCCTCCGCCAAATTTCCGAGTCGTTCCCGGAACTAAAAAGTACAATTTTCGCATTCAGGCAACCTCCCAATTGATTAAATGATAATACTATGATAAATTTTTTCATTTATCATAGTCCTCACTCAATCATTAAAATCATAGTCCCGATTCCCCAATTTCATTATCTACCTCTTTAGAAACTCCCAGTATACAACTTTCGTTAGAGGAATAACACTCGTTCAGTCGTTAATCTTTACTTATGTGTCAAAAATCAGTTGGTTAAAAAAATCAACTATTTTAAAAGCCAAAAATGCAAGGGAGGATTTCAATGTTAAACTTAATTTCTAACGCGATCGCAAGTCTACTTTCTTCTTTCAAAAAATCCCAACTTAATCGCTTGTTCGCTAGCGTTTTAGTTTTGTTTATCTTTCTGTCCACCAGTGCTAGTTATTCATCAACCGAGCGCCCTATTGGGGAAAGAATTGGCGAAAAACTGCATCAGACTAGCGAAAACTCTGAAAGACCCAAAACAACTGGCGAATTTCTCGATGAAGCAGAGGGAGATGTTCCCCTAGATAAACGCCTCCGCAATATTGGCAGAGATTCAGCCGAAGCCTTTGGGCAATTTGGCGAAGGAATTACCACCAGCGTTAAAGAAACCGCTCGCGAACTTGGCGGTAATGCTGCAAAAATCGGGAAATAATGCTGCCGATCGCACTGTTCGTTAAGCTCTCAAAAAAAGTGAATTGTAGGGTGGGCATTGCCCACCTTTTATTATCTAAAATTAAACTAATAACGATTAACGATTAACCGATATGATTTCTCCTCGCATTCTTTGTTTAGGTGAAATTCTTTATGACTGTTTAGCTCAGGAGTTAGGACGAGAGCTAGATGAGGTAAAATCATGGACACCTTATCCGGGTGGTGCGCCTGCTAATGTTGCCTGTGCGTCAGTGAAATTAGGAACGCCATCGGCTTTTATGGGTTGTGTAGGACAAGATAAACCAGGCAGTGAATTAGTAGCTTTACTGGCGACGACAGGCGTTGATACATCAGGCGTTCAACGCCATCCAACTGCACCTACCCGACAAGTTTACGTAACCCGTTCTCTGGCAGGAGAGCGGCATTTTGCTGGTTTTGGCGACATATTAACGTCGGATTTTGCGGATACTCGTTTAAAAGCAGACAAGCTGCCAGTATCGCTATTTATTGAGGCTGATTACCTTGTTATCGGAACGTTAGAACTTGCCTATCCTGATAGCCAACAAGCTATCTATAGGGCGTTAGAACTGGCAAAACAGCATGAAGTTAAGATATTAATTGATATTAACTGGCGGCCAGTTTTTTGGCTCGATTTAGAGCTAGCACCGCCTTTAATTGAAGATATACTGCACCAAGCTGACTTTATTAAATGTTCTGATGAAGAAGCGTTATGGCTGTTTGAGACAGAAAATCCTCTGGAAATTGCTCAAATCTTTCCTCAGACAAAAGGTGTGTTAGTGACTGCCGGAGAAAAAGGTTGTACGTATAATCTAGGCGGCAATACAGGAAAATTAGCAGCTTTTCAGGTAAAAGTAATTGATACGACAGGAGCAGGTGATAGTTTTGTGGCGGGATTTTTGCACCAATGCTGTCAAAAGGGCGATCGCATTTGGCAAGATGCAGCAATCGCTCGTCAAGCTGTCACTTATGCTAACGCAGTCGGCGCGTTAACGACCACCCAACCCGGCGCGATCGCTGCTCAACCCACTGCTCAAGAAGTAGAAGCTTTTCTTGAAGAAACGGGAAACAATTATCATAAGATTTGCAGCAGGTTAGCCACCAATCCTGTCCATCCGGTTTGATGGCTGGCTCCAACTCCCGAACCGTTATCGCCGTGAAAATACTCGTAGAATAAGATGAAATCGCGCCAGTGGGGGTCGTTTTGGAATTTGCCGTTACTGCCGTGTACGGGACGGCGATCGCAGTCATCTAGGCG
>JBGTNM010000357.1:0-1808 GCA_041743025.1 Microcystaceae cyanobacterium | reverse complement strand
TTTTATCCCTAAAAATTAGCTAAACAATGCGACAAACCGATCAACTGACTACAATGCCGGGATAAATACTTTCCGGATTACCTTGTTCTTGTTCCTAGGCCTAGACCCTGTTAATAGCTTTCCCATAAAACAATGATGAATACCGTATGGTTGGCGACAACATGGTTGGCCAACTCAACCGAGTAAAATTTTAGTGCAAATACTTTTCAACCACAGCTAGCAAACTGCCGCGCGTGAAGGGCTTAACCAAATAGTCTGTGGCACCGGCAACTTTAGCCCTTGCCTTGTCAATTAAGCCGGAGCGGCCAGTTACCATAACGATTGGTGTCTCACGAAGGGCGACACTGTTTCGGAGTAGGCTACACAGTTTATAGCCATTGATCTCCGGCATTGTAATATCCATTAAAATCAAGTCTGGCTTCAGCCTAAAGAGCGCTGATGCTGCCTTAACCGGGTCATCGATCTTGGTAACCTCATATTCATCGTGGTTGAGAAAGCGGTGCATCTCATTCAAAATCGTTGGGCTATCATCTACACAAGCAATTTTGAATACTTTAGTCGCAGCCTCTTCCTGTATTGGTCTTAGAGGAATGTGTGGGATACTTGGTAGTTTCTGATAGACTTTTTGAGGATCATGTAAATAGACCTCGCCCCGCTTGATAAATGGGTAAAGCAAGTTGGCGATCTTGAGCTCATCCTGATTCAACATTAGAGCTAGTTGTCGAATACTCATGCCCCTTAAAAGCTTGCTCAGTTTGATTAAGTCTGGAGAGCTTGTATCTTGCGAACCTTTGGAAAAAAGATAAGGGCGCTGGTGAGGAGACTTAATCAAATTGCCAAATTTCTGCCACTGCTGCATCCGATTCTGGAAGTGGTTAAGCAAATCTTCTAGTTCCAATCTTGGCTCTAGAATGGTTTCTCCGCTAGTGCTAGCTTGTCCTTGAGTCCACTGGTAGTGCCCTTCGGTGAGCCAGAGAAAGCTCTCGATGGCTTCTTTGGTCAAGTTCTCTAGGAGCTGTGTAAATTCTATAACGTTGAGATAGCCATGGTGATGAAACCAGGTAATGATAGGGTTCCTAGATCCGGGTTGAAGCCAGTCTTCGGAACGGATCATTAGGCCTGTTTTGGTCAGTGACTGATTGGCCGTGGTGAAATTATTAATGCCAACACAACGAAAATGGTAGTCTAGCGTGGCCAACGACTGGAATGAACTTGATGCGTATTGAAGCTTACCATTGCGAAAATAAATTCGCCAAACCATCTCGTTGTTAAAGGCCTGTAAATAGCCATCTTCATGCCTCAAGGCAATGTCCTTGAGGGTTTGAACTGGATCGCTTAGCCAGTTAACAAACTTTGGGGACGCCTCTTGAAGACGTTCTATTTCAGAATCAGACATAAGAAGTCACTCAAAAAGAGTCTTTACAATCCGTTACACATACAGTTAACACGATAGTCTTCAGACAGGGCACAGTGTTTTTACCGAAATTTTAAATCATGTTCATTGCCTACAGCGCCATTGTTTTTGAGCATTTTTTGGGGACGCATTGACTGTTGCGGATTTCCCTGTTGCAAGGTTGTCGCTTTTGGGTTTAATAAAAAACTGCTGGGGGGAGGCATCACAGCGGCGCACCTCAACGATGACCGGTTAGGGCGGGTGTTAGATCAGCTGTTTGAGTACGGGACGAGCCTGTTTTTTCTCAACGTGGCGATGCAGGCGGTGAGCCGCTTTGGGGTGAGTGTCTCCCAGTGGCATCTGGACTCGACCTCCTTTGCCCTCGACGGGGAGTATCGCTCCGGGACTGGGGCTG
>JBGTNM010000356.1:0-3755 GCA_041743025.1 Microcystaceae cyanobacterium | reverse complement strand
GGACGGGGAGAATGTTCATCAACTCTTGCCCAGCGTCTAGCTTTTTGGCATAGCTCTCAATCGCTTCGACAAATATTTCGGGGACACGAATCACTTTCGTCGGCAGATGCAACCATTTAGCGGGTTGCTTTTTCAGGTGGCGGGTAACGGGGTGAGGGTTGGGCATGAATGCAGTGTACGCTCGTTATTTAACGATTTTACTCCACGATAACAAAAGCGCAATCGCTCCATCAGCAGGTTAGTTTGTTCTAAATTCAGGAACAGTTTCCTGACAACATAATCTAGTAATTCAAGTAGACTTTATTTAGAGCAAAATTTTCAACATTAAATTACTGTGACCAAAATTTTTGCGCTTTTCAACCAGTGTGGGGGGGTCTGTAAATCTACATTGACTTTCAACTTGGGCTACCATCTATCTTTATTGGAACAGAGGGTGTTGCTCATTGATATCGATCCCCAAGCCTCGCTGACAACCTTTATGGGACTCGAACCGTCCGAACTTGAGCGCACTCTCTACAACGCGATCATTCAAGATGACCCCCTTCCTCTTCACACTATCGGTCAACTCAATCTCGTTCCCGCTAATATCGACCTCAGTGGGGCGGAATTGGAGTTAGTCATGGCCGATATGCGAGATTTGAGACTCAAAGACGCGCTCGCACCTGTTTTAAAGCAGTACGACTCAATCTTGATTGACTGTCCTCCTTCTCTGGGAATTTTAAGTTATATCAGCCTCGTAGCAGCTACTCATATCCTCGTTCCCATCCAAACTCACTACAAATCTCTTAGAGGAACAGAACTCCTGCTGCAAACCTACGCTAGAGTCAGGAAGAAGGCTAATAAGTCTCTCGCGATCGCGGGTTTCATTCCTACTTTATTCGACAGTCGTACCTCTCAAGATAATTTGAGCCTTCAAGCAATCATCACACAACTCTCTCCCCACGCCAAAGTTTTTCCTGCCATTCCTCGTTCGGTTGCCTTTGCCGATGCAGCGCAAGCACATCTACCTCTCTGCCTTTATCAACCAAAACATCCAGCTATCGCCCTGCTCAACAACATTGCCCAAACCCTGACACAACTCTAATGAATCAGCGAAAGTCAGCCAAACAACCCTATGCGATGAAAGGTGTTAATCTTCTCTTCGGAATCGATACCGAGGCGGTAGACCAACCAGATAACGTTCAGTTCATTCCTCTTAAAGACATTGAACTCCCCCCTCGCCAACCGAGACGCTATTTCGACCCACAAAAGCAAGCAAGCCTCGTTGAATCGATCCGGGAGCATGGTATCCTCCAGCCTTTAATTGTCCGCCCTAGTCCTCAAGAGAAGGGAAAGTACGAACTGGTGGCGGGGGAACGGCGTTATCGAGCAGGAATGACCCTAGAACTAGAAATAGCTCCCGTCATCGTCCGCCCTCTAACCGATGAACAGGCTTGTCTTTTTGCCCTGTTGGAAAATTTACAGAGGGAAGATCTCAATCCCGTAGAGGAAACGGAAGCGATCGTACAACTCCTTGAAAGTAAGCTACAGATCAGCGTTGAGCAAATTACTAACCTGCTCAGCAGCGCGGCTAACAAAGATCGTCAATCTGTGAATAACGTTATTCACAGCGAGCAATGGCAGGAGTTAGAAGCGATTTTTACGGCTCTAGGCAAGTTCACCCCCAATAGTTTTCGAGTCAATCGCCTGCCCCTCCTCAAACTCCCCGAAACGATACTCAACAGTTTACGGGAAGGGAAGATCGAGTATACCAAAGCGAAAGCGATCACCCAGGTTAAGAATGAAGGAAAGAGGGAAGACTTGCTACAACAAGCGATCAAGGAAAATTTATCCCTCTCTCAGATTAAAGAACGAATAATCAACTTCAACTCACAGAAAAATAACACATCTTCCCTTAGCCCCCAGAAGACATTAAGTAATACTTATCAACGGCTCAAGCAGTCTCAGCTTTGGAAGAAAAATCCCAAAAAATGGCAGAAATTACAAACACTGCTTCAAAAAATTGAGGCTCTAATTGACGACGACGAAGAGAAAATCCTCTAAAATATTTTCCCTCTGCTCTTTTTACGAGAGTTTTTTGTCCAAGTCTCGCTAACTACATTGCTGTTTATGAAAATGTAGTGGCTGCCGCCACTTTTGAGATTGAGGAGGTTTTATTTTCAGTCAATTTCTCAATAAATCAAGTATGACGCTACCCACTAATCGACCTTTAACCTTTGAAGATTTTCAGTTTCTTCCAGCCGGAACGCTACTAATCCTACATTACAACGCTTTTAATCGGGGAACCTTTGCCTGGCTGCATCAAGGCGTAGACGAAGCCCAGCACCGCATTATTGGGCAATTCGCCTATTCCGAAAAACCATTTTCTGCTCTAGGCGATTATCTCTATGAATGCTTCGGCTGGATTTGTCGGGGCAGTGGAGCCGAACCCGTCTGGACGAAGATGCCAGAAGGTGAACCAGGCGATGCTTTAGATGAAAATGGCTGTCTTCACCCTAATCCTCACGGTTTTCCCGCTAAGAGAAAATGAGTGACGGTGACTTGAAACCTACGAAAATCTCTCCCTTGAGCGGGAGGGATTTTTTTCTTTCCAAAATTCCCCTTTTGAATCGCTGACGCGATTTTGAGCCTGTGAAGATTCCTCGGAAACTATTATGCTCAACACGGTTTGGCAGACACACATTACTCATCAACATCTGGGAAATGGCTACAGACAATGCCTGTTTGCCCCTTATTTGTCCAGCATCGTCAACCCGAAAGGTCAAAGGCTATGCAGCTTCTTTGGCATCGAGAGTTATCCCGATGCCCTGACTTGGTATCAACAGATGAAGGCTTCAGGCTATCGTGTCGATTTGCGCCCTTCGCAACGGGTTAACACCCGCTACGAAGTTAAAGTTTGGGGGTTAACAACCGAGGAATTTATGTCCTTTTGGCGGCAACTCGCCGAGCAACGAAAACAACCAGAGGCATCATGTCTATCCAAATAGGTGATGTGGTGATAGCTGGCAGTTCTCCTGGTTTGGTCATCGCCACTCAATCAATATATGGCGTGATTGTCCGCCGTTTTTCCTGGACAGGAGGGGGAACTTATCGGGGTTACACCGATAGTGCCTACTCGCTCAGCCAGTTAACCCAAGCGAACGAAACTCTGACTCAATCGGTTCGCGCTCAAGCTCTCACGGCGCAAGCTGCCTATTACAAGGCGATTCCCAAGGGAGTGTATGACCTTCTTAAGGAGTTGAGATAACGTCCTACCTTGATCGCTCGTTGCTGACGCAACATTTCCTAATGCTGCTATTAGGAGGTGTTGCTTGTCTAGCACTCGAATTGAACCCCAACCTGTCGCTTCAATCCCGTTAGAAGCTACAGGGGAACTGACCCTCCCTGAACTCGAAGCCCACTTTCGAGCCTTAAGCTTGCGGGAATTAAGCTTCGAGGCGGCACAACTCGCCGCTATCGTTGACATTCCGACTCAGGGAGAACCCTATCAATTCTACGCTCAGTTGCAGCAATATTTAGCTGATGCCACTGAAGCTAAGGTCGATGGCTACGTGCTGTTTAAAGAATATCTCGAAGCCGAGAGCGAAACTTGGACAGTGAAGAAGCAAGCTTTAGTCCAAATGTGCGATCGCCTGATTGCTCACAAACAATCTCAACTCAAAGCCCTCAAACAAACGCTTATTGCTCTGCACGAACAGGGTTTAATTGCCGATTACTTAGTGGGCAAACACAAAGCTATTCAAATTTTGCCCAAC
>JBGTNM010000355.1:0-5947 GCA_041743025.1 Microcystaceae cyanobacterium | reverse complement strand
AGCTTCCTCCCTAGAAGCAAAAGTCATGCAAAATCTAGGGAATGTGTACTACTGGCAACACAAATATGACGAGGCGATCGCGCTTTTAAAACAGGGCTTAACGATTGCCCAATCCATCCGCGATAATCAGTTAGAAGCGGCTATTTTGGCTATTTTAGGGCAGACATATACGGCTACAGGAGAAACTGATTCAGCCATTAAGTCTTATGAACAGGCGATGGCGATCGCCAAAGAACTCAATAATCGTCGAGGATTTGGTGGTATGGCTGGTGGTTTAGCCCTTGTTTATGAACAGAGCAGAAACTACCCAAAAGCAATACAATATAATCAGCTTTGGTTAAAGATAGCGCAACAACTCAACGATCCAGTAAGTGAAGCTGCTGCCCTTTCAGGGTTAGGTCGTGTTTATCAAGCTCAGGAAAACTTTCCAGAAGCACTTCAAGT
The DNA here is from genome assembly GCA_041743025.1 of Microcystaceae cyanobacterium. GTDB lineage: Bacteria > Cyanobacteriota > Cyanobacteriia > Cyanobacteriales > Microcystaceae > JBGTNM01. The sequence continues at coordinate 5,503 of JBGTNM010000355.1, read as the reverse complement.
TCTCAAGAAGCGTTTAGCCATTCTGCAAAACCTCAATGACCAAGCCAATTTACAAACTACTTATATAATTTTAGCCAATGTTTATCACGCTTTGGGTCAGTATCAGGAAGCTCTAGAGCATCACCAGCAAAGTTTAGTGCTAGCACAAACCCTCGACAGACAAAAGGGAATTCCAGAAATTCTTAATAATATCGGCAATAGTTATGCCGATTTAGGCAAATATCAGAAAGCAATTGAATTTTATCAGCAAAGCTTGGAAAAATCGCAAACATTTAATAACACTTTCTTACAAAAAAATGTGTTGCTTAATTTAGGCTTTCTTTATCAAAGAAACTTAGGTGACTATCAACAAGCACTTGAATATTATCAGCAAAGCTTAAACATTCCTTTAACCAATAGCTCATCAATAGAAGAGTTAGAATATGAGAGTAATGCTTCTCTAGGCAGTGGCATGATTCAGCTAATTTTCGGAAATTATAATGAAGCAAATAATTATTTTCAACAAAGTTTATTGATTGCCAATAAAATTAATAAGCCCACATTCAAAATTAATACTTTGAACAGTTTAGGCACGATGTATCAGCAAACTGGCAAATATAAGGAAGCACTAAAAGTCTACGAGCAAAGCTTAAAAATTGCCCAGTCGATCAAATATAAAAACGGAGAAGGAGTAGCATTAAGAGGTCTAGGAAGCACTTATGAAGCATTAGGAGATTACGCTCAAGCTGTTGAATATCTTCTGCAAGGATTGGCAGTATCACGAGGTATAAAAGACCCCGAAGGAGAGGTTTCAGCCCTAAATAACTTAGGATATACTTTTTTAAAAGCTGGCAAACTAACAGAAGCAGATAAGAGTCTCAGAGAAGGAATTCAAGTTATAGAAAATCTGCGGAAAGAATTGACAGATGCTAATAAAATATCACTCTTTGATGCCAATGCACGTACTTATCGGCTACTTCAAAAAGTTTTAGTTGCTCAAAATAAAATTGATGAAGCTTTGGTTGTATCTGAACAGAGTCGAGCGCGAGCTTTTTTAGATTTATTAAATTTAAGTTCGGGAACTAATTTAGAAGTTGCCCGTAGTGAATCACAGGTTACAATCAATCAAATCAAAGAAATAGCTAAAACTCACAAAGCAACGCTAGTTGAATATTCCCTTGTTTATAACACTATTGAAATTTCAGGAAAAGAAATACAATCTGGTGAATCAGAACTTTTTATTTGGGTAGTCTTACCAACAGGAGAAATCAAGTTTAAAAGGATGAATCTCCAAGCATTGCTGCAAAAAGAAAACATTTCCTTGCAAGATTTAGTTACCAGAAACCACCAATTTCTCGCTACTGGCATACCATCATCCCGATCTCTAAACAAACCTACCTTTGTTCCTGGAGATTCAGTAAGATTCAACGACGATGAAGAAGATTACCCAGCTTGGCAAGTGATTGCTGTCAATCCTGAAAATGGTATGCTAATCGTCAGGCTGCCTAGCTTTGAGCCAGGATTCACGATAGAGCGACCGATCGCTGAAGCAACCAAAGTATCTTCACCTAATGCCGCCAACAGGGACTTACAACAACTTTATCAGTTGCTCATTAAACCCATTACATCCTGGCTTCCGAGACAAGAGCAGGAGCGTGTTATCTTTATTCCCCAAGGTAAGCTGTTCCTTGTGCCTTTTCCTGCACTGCAAGACGCTTCCAAAAACTATTTGATAGAGAAACACACACTGCTTATCTCTCCGTCTATTAGCGTGCTAGAGAAAACATATCAGCGTCGCCAAAAAGTTCCTGGTACAGCAAAAGAAGTGCTTGTGGTAGGCAATCCTACTACATCAAAAATTGCTCGTTTGCCTGAAGAAGAACCTCAGCAATTGAGAGACTTACCCTATGCAGCACAGGAGGCAAAGGATATTGCAGAATTATTTAAGACTAAACCTCTAATTGGTAGTCAAGCGACTAAAACCACTGTTGTATCGCGGATATCCCAAGCGCGGCTGATTCATCTAGCTGCTCATGGAGTATACGATGAAATTAAAGGGCTGGAAAGCGCGATCGTGCTTGCTCCTAATTCTTCTTTTACCAAAGAGAAACAAGAGAGAGATAAAGGCTTACTTACTGCCAAAGAAATCCTAGCTCTAAAACTGAATGCTGAATTAGTGGTTCTGAGTGCTTGCGATACGGGAAGAGGGCGAATTACTGGGGATGGAGTGATTGGGCTATCTCGTTCCTTAATAACCGCAGGTACTCCCAGTGTCATCGTGTCTTTGTGGCAAATTCAAGATGAAAAGACACCCTACTTGATGAAAGAATTTTATCACCAATGGCTGCAAACGCCTGATAAAGCCCAAGCTTTGCGTCAAGCAATGTTGAAAGCAATCAAAAAATACCCCGCTCCCCAAGACTGGGCAGCTTTCACCCTGATTGGTGAAGCTGATTGATAGACTAATGGCTCTCTTGAGCAGTGTCAGTTCAAAATCCTTGGCTAACAAGAAAATTGCGAACGTCAGCAAGATACTGCGGACAGTAATATTTCACTGATGTAGAAAACATATATCCGAGTGCCGATTGTTCACCCTCTGTTAAATTAGGGAATTGAACCAAAATAGCCTGGAAATAATTTTCAATAGCCGTGCTTGCTCCATTATTCTCGACTGCGGTACAGATAGTACGTGCAGTTTCGACATTCTGTTCGGGAGTTGCATCCGAAAAGGTTGTTCCATTATTACGAGCGAAAGCTTCTATATCGGCAATGAATGCCAGATCTGTTTGCGAAAATTGACTGCTTGGTGCGAGTTCAACGCTTGGGCTAGGAGAGACAGGAGCAGGAAAAGTAGATACATTCGCTCCTGAACATCCACCTAGAAGTATAACAAACGTCAAACTAACACCTTCTAATACTGGTACAAATAGACGTTTTGCTAGATTGCAATTCATGATTTTACTCCTTGCATAATTTGTAACCTAAGAATTTAGCTCTGCTATTTGTCTATCGGGATAGAAGGAGAAAATTATGCAAGCTTCAAACAAGGTCTTTCCCCAAGATTGTGTTTAGGGAATATGGCAGAATCCTGGAACTGGTTTACATTAATGCTCATTGGTGAGACAGAATGAACAGCAGTCTGCATAATTTCTCTAACCTGTCCCGATACATAGACAGAAGATTAAATATCGACGGAGCGATTATGGCAGTAACAATACGGCAAATTGCCCAGTATTTGGATTGACACCGATGGGCAAAAGTCACTTGATTGGGTACAATCTCTTTGAGGCTTATCTGGAGAGTGTTTTGAACTGTGCTGCCTCGAAGTGTCACTAGAGTAGAATTCTCCTAGAGGAGAAAGTCAATAGAGAGAAGTTTAATTCATGTTTAGCACTAAGTTTAATGAGGCGTTAACCTGGGCGACAGATTTACACAAAAACCAAGTTAGAAAGACAAGTAATAACCCTTATATTGCTCATCTCCTTTGGGTCGCAGGGTTAATTATAGAAAATGGAGGTAGTGAAGAACAGGCGATCGCCGCACTTCTTCACGATTCCATTGAGGATCAAGGGGTAACTGTCGAGGAAATTACCCGCCGATTTAGCCAAGAGGTAGCGGATTTAGTGGATGCTGTTACTGAGTCATACAGCCATCCGAAACCTGAATGGATAGAGAGAAAAAATCTCTACCTGGATAAGTTACGAGGCTCATCTAGAGAAGCTGTTTTAATTTCTTTGGCAGATAAATTGCACAATGCTCGTGCCTTAGAAGAAGGATTATATGCTCATGGGGAAGGGATGTGGGAGCAATTTTTCAAATCCAGAAAGCACGAAACTTATTGGTTTTACCAAGAGCTAATGGCAGTTTACCGAGATAAGGGATTTGAAGACAACTGGTTATTTATTGAACTGGATAGATTGCTTCAACGTATTTTCAGAGAGTAGCAATTGAAGATAACAGACAAGAGGAAATCGATTGCTTCTCTATTGTCCTCTCAACTAACAAAATCAAGAATGAACAGCAGTCTGCATAATTTCTCTAACCTGTCCCGATACATAAACAGAAGATTGAATATCGACGGAGTGATTATGGCAGCAACAATAAGGCAAATTGCCAGGTATTTGGATTGGCACCGATGGACATACGAACTAGATGAAGACAATAGCCGCATCTTCACAGGACTTAAAACTGAAAATGTGGAAAACCTACGACTGGCGATCGCCTTAGAAGAAGATGGAGAGTATTTTCAGCTTGCAGCACCACAACTGCTTACAGGAATAAAAGACTATATCTATAAAAATGTGTTGTTTCAGACACTACTGACACTTTCTTGGGAGACCAAGACGGTACGTTGGAAGTATGACCCGATTGCTGGTGAAGTCAGTGCTATGATTGAGTTTCCCCTTGAGGATAGCGTACTGACACCAAGGCAGTTTGACAGATGTTTGGGAAATTTAATTGAATTAGTAGATGGGGTAGCAATACCTAGACTTCTAACTGTAGTGGAAACAGGTATCGATCCTGGAGAAAAACAATTAGGGGAAAAACTTTTGTTAAGCTTGCAAGAAATCTTGCCAGGTTCGCTAACTTTGTTAGAAGAAGCACTTACCGCTCGTAAGCAAAGGGGGTTAGTGAAAGAAAATGAGAATCGCTGAGGTTAAGGCAGGTATTTCGTTAATTCTAGCTCGGTATTACATAGGTTAACCCCTAGACAAGCCAGCACAAAACCATCAGTAGGGAAAAAAGAGGTAAAAAAGGATGAAAAAACGTGAGAGTCTCGTGGAAAAGTTTTCCACGTTCCTCAATTTTAATAACTCTAGCGATCCCCGAGTCAACTCTTGGAAAATAAACTCAAGATTGGCAAATAATATGAGCCGACTGTGTAATTTAGAGCCAGAGGCTAAAGAAGAATTTTGGGCGCAGTACTGGTTGCAAGAAGCTTTAAAGGAAAATTCCAGTCAACTTGCTTTAGGACATATTTCAGCTTACTTAGAAGAAACTTGTTACTGGATAGCTATTACTAAAGAGCAAAAGTTTGTTGCTTCAGACTTCACCGGGATGGACTACTTGCAACTAGTTAGAGCATCTGTAGCTGAACCTGCCAGACTCTTTGCTAAGTACGATCCTACCCGCAGTTCTCTCAAAACCTACGCTCAGTTAAAACTGGGAAATGAAATCTTCGAGATAATGCGTATGGGGAGAGAAAAAATAAAGTATTCTGATGCTGGATTACTGCGATCACTCACTAAAAAATTACTCAAGGAGTCGCTACAAAAAGCAGGTGTCACCGACAAACAATTACTAAAATACCTGCTAGCTTGGAATTGCTTTAAAGAAATCTACACTCCGACTAAACCTGCTGGCAGTCAACGACTAGAATGGGTATAGCAAGCCTAAATGAATTGGACAAAAGCATCATATTTTGCTAGATTAGGAATCTTAAAAAGTTGGTAATCAAAGAAAAGCTTAAATAATCTTTTAACAATGGAAAAGTTACGACACAGATAGTAGAATCGTCGAATAA
>JBGTNM010000354.1:0-6218 GCA_041743025.1 Microcystaceae cyanobacterium | reverse complement strand
TTCGACGATTCTACTATCTGTGTCGTAACTTTTCCATTGTTAAAAGATTATTTAAGCTTTTCTTTGATTACCAACTTTTTAAGATTCCTAATCTAGCAAAATATGATGCTTTTGTCCAATTCATTTAGGCTTGCTATATATACGAGATGATGGCAATGTAAGATATACTTTTGCCCAACCAAAGCAGATTTTAGAGATATATCGTCTTTTATGTTCAGGGAAAACCCAACCCTATCAAGAATTGTGTCATCTGTTTAATCGGAAAACAAATAACGGTTGTAGCATGAAGGAACAGAGTGAACTGCTAGATAAGGCCGTTAACTCGATTACCCGCACGTTTACGAAGCGTATCGCTAGCAATCTGTTTAATTCCGGGAAAGGGGGGATGATTCCCCCTAAACAACAGCAGGTGACGAAAACGACGGATTTTGAACTGGTAACGTGGTTAATTATTCAAGATGACGCAGAAAAACCTTAAGTCTTCCATTGAACAAGTTTTAAAACATTTCAGCCAAGCTTCGACTTCGGAGAGTGTTAAGCATCTCTTTGAAACCTTGGGTTACTCGACTCAACGGGAAGTCATTTTAGATACTCATACCCCTGATGACGTGGTGGAGGTGTTTGGATGGGAGAATTTCACCGAAGATAGGGGGTTATTAAATGAGTGGGAGTCGGTTGATTGTTTATTTCAGGTGACGGAAGATGAGATTACTCAAAATCCCCAATTAAGGTTATTTCAGCCGTCTTTTAATAAGGATTATTTAAAGTCCTATGCTTTTATCGGATTAACGCTACAGAATCCCCATTATTCCCGTAGCCAATTGGCAAGTATTACCCGTGAGATTAACCGTCAGTCGGATATTCCTATTATGGTGTTATTTCGTTATGGGGAATGGGTGACGTTATCTATCATTAATCGTCGTCCCAATAAGTTAGATAGGGATAAGGATGTTTTAGAAAAAATTACGCTGATTAAGGATATTCATATTCATTGTCCTCATCGGGCGCATATTGAGATATTAAACGATTTAGCGTTATTTTCGTTAAAGAATGTTCGCAATTTTGATGAATTATACACTGCATGGCAAAAGGTTCTTGATACATCGGAACTAAATAAGAAGTTCTTTCAGGAGATGTCTAACTGGTATTTTTGGGCAATTGAAACGGTTACATTGCCTGATGGGGCTGAAAAAGATGAAAATATTCGCAATGCTACCAGTGTCATTCGCTTAATCACCCGTCTTATCTTTGTCTGGTTTTTAAAGGAAAAGGGGTTAGTTCCTTCTGCGTTGTTTGATGAAAATCAGCTAAAAGAGGTATTAAAGTCCTTGGAATCGGCAGAAAGCACCTATTATAAGGCGATTTTACAGAATCTCTTTTTTGCTACTCTCAACACAGAGATGAATACGGATAAAAAGCCCGACAATCGTAAGTTTAGAGGAAAAACGACGCAAAAGGGAGGGAGAGATCAACATTATGGTATTGCAAACGTTTATCGTTATCAAGATTATTTCACGGATTCTGATGATTTTTTAGGGTTATGTAGTAATATTCCCTTTCTCAATGGGGGATTATTTGAATGTCTCGATAAAGCGTCAGAAGGAATCAGAATTGATGGGTTTTCAGAAAGAAAGGAGAACCCGCTTAAAATTCCCAATATGCTATTTTTTGGAGAAGTAAAAGAGATTGATTTAAACAAGGTTTATGGTACTAAGAATAAGAAATACAAGGTACAGGGATTAATTGAGATTTTTAACCGTTATAAGTTCACGATTGACGAAAATACGCCGATTGAGGAGGAAATTGCTTTAGATCCTGAATTATTAGGGAAGGTCTTTGAGAATCTGTTAGCGGAATATAACCCAGAAACGGAAACAACGGCGAGAAAACAGACGGGTTCTTTTTATACGCCTAGAGAAATCGTTAATTACATGGTAGATGAGTCGTTAATTGCTTATTTACAGAATATTGTATCCTCTAGCAACGGGGAGAATACTGAAAGTAAATTACGGCATTTACTGAGTTATAATGATGAACTTCATCAATTTAATGATAATAAGGTTGAATGTTTAATTAATGCCATTGATAACGTCAAAATAATCGATATTGCTTGTGGTTCTGGGGCGTTCCCGATGGGAATTTTACAGAAGTTGGTCTTTATTTTAGGGAAACTTGACCCCAATAATAGTAAATGGAAGCAACAACAGAAGGAAAAGGCGATTCAACCTGTTTTAAAGGATATTCAGGTAGCGAAACAGATTAGTTATGAGGAAGCCAGGGAAGAAGCGATACAGAAGTTACAGGAGAGATTGGCAGAAATTGAAGGGGAGTTTGAGAATAATGAGATGGATTATCCCCGTAAGTTATTTTTGATTGAAAATTGTATTTTTGGGGTAGATATTCAAGCGATTGCGGTACAGATTGCGAAATTACGCTTTTTTATCTCTTTAATTGTTGACCAAAAAGTTAATGATAGTCAACCGAATCGAGGGATTTTACCGTTACCTAACCTTGAGACTAAATTTGTCGCTGCTAATTCTTTAATTGGAATTGAAACGCAGTTAACCTTAAGAAGTCCAGAAGTGATAGACAAAGAGGAAGAGTTAAAGAAAGTCCGTCAACAACATTTTAAGGCAAGAACACCCGCAACGAAAAGAAAATGTCGAGAAAAGGATGAAGCGTTACGTCAAGAAATTAGTGAGTTATTGAAGTCAACGGGGTTAGAAAGTGCAACGGCGGATACGTTAGCAAGATGGAATCCTTATGATTTGAATGCGAGTTCGGATTTCTTTGATGCTGAATGGATGTTTGGGGTTTCTGCGTTTGATATTTGTATTGGGAATCCTCCTTGGGGCATTAAATTAAGCCAAGACTTACAAAAAAAACTCATAAATATATTTCCAGTAGTTCCTACTAAAGTGAAAGACTCTTATTTATACTTTATCAATTATTGCATTAATCTTTTAAAAAATAGGGGAATGTTAAGTTTATTAGTTCCTAACACATGGTTATTAATTAATAATGCTAAAGATTTTCGATCTTTTTTACTCAAATTTGATATAAAAGAAATTATTGATTACGGGGATGGTATTTTTGAAAAAGCTACAGTAGAAAGCGTATATTTATTTCTTAAAAAATCTAAAGAGAGCAAAATTTGTAAAGTTAAACGATACCAGAAAATGTCTGAAATAACATCATCTGAAATTGATAAAGAAATATGGTTGAATGATCAATATATTCGTATTAACATCGACCTTAATCCTTCTAAATATAATATTTTGAAGAAAATAGAATCTGTTGGAGAAATATTTGAGAAAAATTGTCATATTATATGGGGTATAAAACCTTATCAAGTCGGCTGCGGTAAACCCCCCCAGACTAAAGAAATGATAAAGCAAAGAATTTACCATTCTGATATAAAATTTGACGAAACATGGAAACCATTATTAGTGGGTTCTCATGTTGATCGTTATTCAATTATATATCCAGGACGGCAGTTTATACGATATGGGGAATGGCTAATGTACCGTTCAAATGAAGAATTGATGCTAAAACAAAAAATTATTTTACGTCAAACTAGCGATATTTTAAGGGCTGCATACGATGACAGTTCTTTTTATTGCCAAAATTCTTTGTTTATTATTTCTTCGGAAAAAATCAATCTAAAGTTTCTATTATCTCTATTAAACTCTAAAGTTTTAAATTTTGTTTATCAGTTAAAAAATCCTCAAGTTAATAAGGTTTTTGCAGAAATTAAGCCAAGTATAATTCAAGAAATTCCTATATACAATATTAATACCCAAAAATCTCCTGATAGAAATAATTATAACATTATTATTTCTATAACCAATAAAATTCTCGAAATCAAACGCCAAAACCCCAAAGCCGACACCAGTGACTTAGAAACAGAAATCGACCAAATCGTGTATCAATTGTATTGCTTAAGTGAGGAGGAGATTGCCATTATTGAGGAGAGTGTTAAACGGAAATAAATATTATTTGTTATAATCAACTTAATTTAGAGACAACCCAAAATGTATAAAATTCTGGAAGCAACCTATCATCAAGGCAACTTAATCTTGAAAGACAAACTCAGTGAATCCTTAGAAGGAAAGCAAATAAAAATTATTATCTTAGACTCTTCTGAGATTAAAAAAGTTTCTTTTTTAATCTCAGAAGATATGCAACATCAACAAGTTATTGATAATCATGTAACCATTATTAATCCTTTTATTTCTTGATCAAGAATTTGCTGAAGAAGATCGTCAACTGGCTGAAGCAGGAATCAATGAATATGCTGATTTATTAACCCAAGAAGATCAATTATGAAGATTGAACGAGGAGAAATTTGGATTGCTACTCTTAACCCGACACAGGGTTCTGAACAAGCAGGAATTCGTCCGGTTATTATCTTTCAAGAAAACACCATTTCTCAATTTACAACAACCATTATTACCATCCCTTTAACTACCAATTTAAGACGAAGTTCCCTTCCCCCGACAAGGCTCACGGTATGATAGAACTAAGATTCGGCCTTGATGTTATTTGTGGCTAGCTGTCTTTTCCATGATTTTACCTTCAATTTGCATTACCCTCGGAACTCGTCCCGAAGCGATTAAACTCGCGCCTGTCATCCAGAAATTCCGCCATTGTTCGGCGTTGGCAACCCATGTCGTCCTCACAGGACAGCATCGCGAAATGGTTGACCAGGTGATGCAACTGTTTAAATTAAATGCCGATCGCGATCTTAATATCATGCAGCCTCGCCAGAGTTTGTCTGAAATTACCTGCCGTAGCTTACAGGGATTAGAGGCAGTTTTTCAAGAAATAAAGCCGAATTTGGTCATCGTACAGGGAGACACGACGACTGCTTTTGCTGCCACTTTAGCCGCTTTCTATCAACAAATTCCTGTCGGTCACGTAGAAGCCGGATTGCGAACCGACGATCTTTTCAATCCCTATCCCGAAGAAGCCAACCGTCGCCTCATTTCTCAGCTAAGCCAATTGCACTTTGCACCTACTTATTTAGCCGTAGAGAATTTAGAACGATCACACGTTACTGGCTCTATTCATCATACAGGCAACACCGTCATCGATGCCTTGCTAACCGTTGCCCAGCAGCAACCCCAATGCCCTATTGCTGGGCTAGACTGGCAACAGTATCGGGTATTACTCGCTACTGTCCACCGCCGAGAAAACTGGGGAGAACCGTTACAAGACATTCTGACCGGGTTTAAGGTCATTCTCGATAAGTTCCCTGATACTGCTCTATTACTGCCCATGCACCGTAATCCGACCGTGCGCGAACCCATCCAAGCAGTATTAGGAGAGCATCCGCGAGTTTTCTTGACTGAATCTCTCGATTATGCTCAATTAGTAGGAGCTATTCAACGCTGTTACTTATTACTCACCGATTCGGGAGGACTGCAAGAAGAAGCCCCCAGTTTAGGAAAACCCGTTTTAGTTCTTAGAGAAACAACAGAACGCCCAGAGGCCATTAAAGCAGGAACGGCGAAATTAGTGGGAACTAACCCCGAAAAAATTATTCTGGCAGCCAGTCAATTGTTAAGCGATGTTACTGCCTATCAGGAAATGGCAAATGCAATCAATCCTTTTGGTGACGGCAAAGCCAGCGATCGCATCCTCCAAATCGTACAACAATATTTGATAACTGATAACTGATAACTGAAATGTCCCTCACTCTCTATAACACCCTCACCCGACAAAGAGAAGCTTTTGACCCCATCGAACAGGGTAAAGTGCGAATGTATTGCTGCGGCATTACGGTTTATGATTACTGCCACTTAGGCCATGCGCGGACGTGCATTATTTGGGACGTAGTACGCCGTTATCTGCAATGGCGAGGCTACCAAGTGCAATATATTCAGAATTTTACTGATATTGACGATAAAATTCTCAATAAGGCTCAAAATGAGGGTACAACAATGGAGGTAGTAGCCGAACGCTTCATTGCGGCTTATTTTGAAGATATGGAACGCCTCGGCATACAACCGGCAGATGCTTACCCTCGCGCTACCCACTTTTTAGACGGAATTAAACGATTAGTTAGTGAATTAGAAGAAAAAGGCTATGCTTATCCTGCTGATGGCGATGTTTATTATGCTGTTCGTCATTTTTCTGATTATGGCAAACTCTCAGGACGGAAATTAGAAGACCTGCAAGCGGGGGCTAGTGGACGAGTGGAAGTGGAAGACTCC
>JBGTNM010000353.1:0-2010 GCA_041743025.1 Microcystaceae cyanobacterium | reverse complement strand
TTAGAGTTTCCTTAGCCTTGTGTGCTAACATCTCTGGGGTGGGGGTAGATGCTTGATACTCAAACTCTGAAGTGATCGGATAGGGCATATTGAGATTGTATCGTTTAGTAACATACCAAACACGGGTCATAAAGCGATCGCGCACTTTCAGTTTTTGTCCATAGTCGGTAACATAAAGCAAGACTTGATAATTAATCGTGAAATCAGCAAACTCTGAAGTTAAAACTACCGGTGGTGGTTCTGATAAAACACCTTCTGTTTCTAATGCGGTTTGAGTAATAATTTGCTTAATTTTATTCGGAGGATCGTCATAAGAGAAGCCTAGTTCTAAGTCAATTGCACAGATTAGAATAGGGCGACTATAGTTTTTTAAGGTTCCATCTACAAGTTTTGAATTAGGGACAATGATAATATCGCCACTTTTTGTTTGCAAATGAACTGAACGCCAGGTAATTTCAACAACTTGTCCGATTGTATTATCGACTTCTAACCAGTCACCCAATTTGAAAGGCTTTTCAAACAACAAAGCCATTCCAGAAAAGATATTGCTTAGGTTATTTTGGAGAGCAAGACCAATGACTAGAGAACCGACTCCAAACGCGGTGATCAGTGCGCCTAAATCAGTCTCCCAAACAGTAGACATTACAAGGGCTATTCCGATTAAAATCAGAAAGAATCGGCTTAAATCGAGAAATAGCTTCGGTGTATTGGCTTGCCAAGTTCCTTTTGGAGCATCTTCAAAAAGAATAACGTTTAGCAAACTCAGAGCCGTATAAATAAGCGCAATCCATAATAAGGTTTCTGCTAGACGTACCCCGATGACATTTCGTGCTAAACCGATAACTTTTGTTAGCACCAGAAAAAGGGTTAGGGTTGGTAAAACCAGATTACGTAGATTACTGAGGGGAGTAAATAGAGGTTGTTTCCCTCGTCGCAGTCTTAGATTAATTTCGCCTAAAATGATCGTGGAGAGTGGAAAGCCGATGATAACGACTAGCATCCAGAAAAATTGCTCTTTCAGATTAAATAAGCCATTCATGAATGCTGCACTTCCTGACTTTGTGTGAGGGAAAGGGATGAATCTAGAGGATAAACAGACCAAACAGGAATTTTACCTTTTCCTTCTATTTCCACATCTTTGACGCGTTCAAAGCGATAAAGTCCTTTTAGAGCGTCATAAACCGATTGACTGACTCGAATCACGTCTCGTTCTGGCGAAGCATGAATGGCGGTTGCAACGGTCATCGTTTCGCCCCAAATTTCATAGATAAATTTGATTTTACCGACAACTCCAGCAAAAACGGGGCCACAGTGAATGCCAATATCTAAGTTGAGTTCACAACCTTTTTTTTGATTAAAGCGACGTATGGTTTGAAGCATCGCTTGGCCAAAATCGACCATGCGTTTAGTGTGATCAATTCTAGGAACGGTTAGCCCACAAACAGCGAGATAGGATTCACTAAAGGTTTTGAGTTTTTCTACGCCGTATAGTTCAGCCGTCTCGTCAAAGCTGTTAATTAGTTCATTGAGGAGTTTAACTGCTTGATCTGGGGTAAGATCTTGTGAAAATTCGCTAAATCCTTCGATTTCGGCATACATTACGGTAACGTTGGGGAAACTATCAGCGATTTGGGCTTCACCACTTTGGAGACGTTTAGCGATCGGAACCGGTAGGATATTGAGGAGTAGGCGCTCGTTTTCGGCAATTGTTTTCTTGAGCATTTGCTCTTTAGTACGAATATTTTGAACCATCTGATTAAAAGATTCGGCTAAGTCTCCAATTTCATCTTGTGATTTGATATTGACTTGAATATCGGTATCACCTGCGGCTAGTCTTTTAGTCGCTGTAATTAGTCTTTGAATAGGACGTGCTAGTAAACGAGCAAAGAAAATCGAAAAGAGAGTGAATAGAGGAATGAGGATAGCAGTACTAATAATGAGTCGATTTGTTAAATCTCGAACGCTTTTAAAGATTTCATCTTGATCTTGTTTGGCTACCAATGCCCATTG
>JBGTNM010000352.1:0-1756 GCA_041743025.1 Microcystaceae cyanobacterium | reverse complement strand
CCTCGCTCCAGCATCATTTCTTCCAAATTTCTGTAGCTGAGGGGATAACGGCAATACCAACGAACATTTAGTAGGATAATTTCAGATTGAAAATGTCGCCATTTGAAGGGTTGAGATGAAACCATAAACCAGAGTTAAGTCAGAGCTAGTAAGCCCTTAAATTAACACTTTTTCTTGTCATACCTCAATTTTTGCGACACAACCGTTTCGATTACCAAATGGTCGAACTGATGGCGACGCTTCATTAAGTTACCAATAATCCGCATCAAATCTCCACGAACTGTACAGCAAATACAGCCATTATTCATCTCAAAGATTTCTTCGTCAGCATCAATTATCAGTTGATTATCAATGCCCACCTCTCCAAATCCGTTAACTATTACCGCTACTTTCTTGCCGTGTTCGTGAGTCAGTATGCGATTGAGGAGGGTGGTTTTCCCTGCACCCAGATAGCCAGTCAGTACAGTGACGGGGATGGTGTTGTTAATTGTCGCTACCATAATTTAATTCCTAAGCTCTTTTAGATAATGATAATCGATCTCATCAAAAGAGAAACAGTTTTTATTCGGAAGACGGACAATTTTTACAACGGTTAAAAAAGAGTTAACGTTTTTTTGCAAAAACTTATGATGGCTTTGACAAATTCAGAAATCATGAAAATTGTTAATCGATATATTGGTGTTTCTGGTGGTTATCTTGGTGACTTTAGTTATCGAACTCACGCAGAATTTTATCCAGAATATTGCGAACTTGATATAGACCCCAATCAATATGAGGGAACGACAAAAAAAAGATTTATTAAAAAAAGATGAAGCAAGAACACTGTTACATTATCTTGATGCGAAATTGAGATAGTAATATATTTGTGCAATTATTTTGTTTCACTACGACTCTAGAACGAGCGATCGCTCTAATATAAAAATCTAATAACTTGACTATTAAGAGCTAATCTCTTGAAAAAATTGTTGATAAGTCACAATTTTGGTCAATTCAAATTGCTGAAGCACTAATAAATCTTTATCTCCTGTAATTAAGAAATCTGCTTGACTATCTTTAGCTAAGGCTAACAAGTAATTATCTTTTTCATCCCGACAAAGTGAAACTTCAGAGCGAATATCAATCGATAAACCTATAATTTTTAGAAAATCAATTAACTCATTTACTTTTGATTGAGGAAAGTATTTTTGTAACTTAGGTCGTTGAGTAACCAAAGCGATCTCTTGTAACAATTGCTCGGATAAAATAGGCTGAATAGTTTGCTCTACCAATAAAGGTTTTAAACTTTTTAACTGTTTTCCAATCAGAAAGCTAATCCACAAGTTAGTATCAATAATTACCTTAATTGTTTTTTTGTCTGGCATACATTTCAGCCCTAACAGTTTTCACCTCTTCATTAATAGTTTCTAAATCGAGTTTGTCAGTTTGAAAAGCTTCTAATAATTCAGTTAATTTGCGATCGCGAGTTTCTTTTTCTAATTCTTTGCTAAGTCGCAGCTTATCTACTGGTGGTAATTGTTTGACCAATTCTAAAATTTGTTCAAAGTTCAAAGAAATTTGGTAAGTCTTCATAGTCAGGTTTTTAATGTTGGATTGATTGACGAGCTAATTCTTATTTTACGTCTAATGTGAATTAGATTTTAGCAAACAGCCACAGATTGAAAAGTTTGAACATCAATTCCAAACTTACGTCGAAGGAGAAGACGTAAAGTGTGTGAGGCAATTTTAGCTGCCATATGGGTAGCAAAACCAGCAACGG
>JBGTNM010000351.1:0-5270 GCA_041743025.1 Microcystaceae cyanobacterium | reverse complement strand
CTATATCAGTATCTAGGTAAACGACTTGAGCTTGATGGGAGGGCAGCGTTTCTCCTAAAGATTGCTGAGTTAGTAGAACGGTTACTTGAGCATCATCGAGCATGAAAGCTAGTCGTTGGGAGGGATAGCTAGGATCGAGGGGAAGATAAGCTCCTCCTGCTTTGAGAATGCCTAAGATGGCGACAATCACCTCTAAGGAGCGTTCTAGATAAATCCCTACCAGTATTTCTGTCCCAATACCCAACGCTTGTAAGTAGTATGCTAGTTGATTTGCTTTTTGATTCAATTGTTGATAGGTAAGCTGTTGGTCTTTCCAGACTACCGCTATTGCCTCTGGCGTTTTTTCGACCTGCTCCTCAAATACCTGATGGATGCATTTATCTTTAGGATAGTCGCTTTGCGTTTGATTCCATTCCACTAACAATTGCTCTGTTTCGGCTTTTGTGAGCAGAGGTAATTCTTCAACCCTTTGTTCGGAATGGGTAATAATCGCTTCTAATAATGTCTGAAAATGACCCATCATGCGCTTGATGGTGTCTGTCTCAAATAAATCTGTATTGTATTGCCAAAAGCCGAGGATAGTTTCTCCTTTTTCTTCCATAGACAGTGTTAGATCGAACTTAGCCGTACCACTGTCTAGGGGTTGTTCTGTAATGGTTAAACCGGGCATTTCCCATTGGTGTTGGGGGGTATTTTGCCAGACAAACATGACCTGGAATAAGGGATGGTAACTTAAACTTCTGGTGGGTTGCAGTTCTTCTACTAATTTCTCAAAGGGTAAATCTTGATGAGCGTAGGCTTGTAGCGCTATCTGCCGTACTTGTTTGAGTAAGTCTGTAAATCTTGGATTTTCCGTTAAGTCAATTCGTAATACCAGAGTATTGACAAAAAAACCGATTAATGTTTCAATTTCGCATCGGTTGCGGTTAGCAATAGCCGTGCCAATGGGGATATCTAACTGACGGCTGTAGCGAGATAGCAGCATAGACAAGACAGCCAACAAGGTCATGTATGGGGTGACTCCCGACTGTTGGCTAAATAGTTTCAATTGTCTAGTCAACTGAGTAGGCAATTCAAAAAATTGGCTACTACCGGAGAAGGTTTGGACGGTGCTACGAGGTCTATCTGTTGGCAAGGCTAAAAGCGGTGGCAGTCCTGCTAGCTGTTGCTTCCAGTAGTTGAGTTGAGGGATGAAAATTTCAGGAAAGAAACAGTGTCGCTGCCAAAGTGCGAAGTCAGCATATTGAATCGGTAGTGCTTCTAAGGGGTAGGATTGGTAAAAGGTTGAGAGTTCCTCTACTAAGATGCCCATCGACCAACCATCAGCAATAATGTGGTGTACCGTTAGTAGCATCAGATGGGACTGTTCCCCAAGCTGTAGGAGATGGGTTCGCAGTAAAGGATCAGTCGCTAAATTGAAAGGATACTGGGCATTTTCTCGGACTAATTGCTTTACTTGCGCGTTTTGTTCTTCTTCTGGTAAGTGCTGTAAATCGAGGATGGGCAAACTAACAGAAAGACTAGGGGCAATGATTTGGATAGGACAGCCGTTGTTGTCAATAAAGTTAGTTCGCAGGATTTCATGGCGTTCTACAATCGTCTCTAGTGCTTGTTGAAGGGCAGAGATATTAAGATGTCCTTGTAAACGCAGGACAGTAGAAATGTTGTAGGTAGCAGAGTTTCCTTCAAGTTGATTGAGAAACCAGAGTCTCTGTTGGGCGCTTGAGAGGGGAAGATTTTCTTGATGAGTTCTGGGATGAAGGGGGGGAACGCTTAAAAAAGTGTCAGTTTGAGTTAATTTGGGGGCAAATTCAGCGATTGTAGGGAATTCAAACAGCGATCGCACAGGGATTTCGACACAGAAGACTTCTCGGATGCGGGAAATGACTTGTGTCGCTAGTAGAGAATGTCCTCCCAACTCAAAAAAGTTATCCTCTATCCCCACCGACTCAACTCTCAGGACTTCTGCCCAGATGTTGGCTAAGATTTCCTCATTGGGATTGCGTGGTGGTACAAAAGTTCCTTCGGCTTGGGATAAGTCTGGCATAAGAAGGGCGCGGCGGTCAATTTTCCCATTTGGGGTTAAGGGTAATTTATCTAAAACGACGAAAGCCGAAGGAATCATGTAGTCGGGTAACTTCTGTGCCAAAAAAGAGCGCAATTGTTGAAACATTGAGGACTCCCCCCTTTTTAAGGGGGGGGAGGGGGGGATCAGATCTTCCCTTAAGCCAGAAGGAACAATATAAGCGACGAGGCGTTGATCATTAGGAATATCTTCTCTAGCGATGACAACGGCTGCTCGTACATCAGGATGTTGGCTTAAAAATGCTTCAATTTCCCCTAATTCAAGACGAAAACCCCGAATTTTAACTTGATGGTCGATGCGACCGAGAAATTCGATGTTGCCATCTGGGAGATAACGAGCTAAATCCCCTGTCCTATACAATCTTGGATTTCCCCGCCTTTCTAAGGGGGGTAAGGGGGGATCAGATTTTGCTTTCTCAAACGCGATAAATCTTTCTGCGGTTAACTCAGGACGGTTGAGATAGCCTCGTGCTAAACCCTCACCACCGAGGTAAAGTTCTCCAGAAACACCGATCGCGACAGGTTTTTGCTCATCATCTAGAATATAGGCTGTACGATTTGTTAAGGGGCGACCAATGGGAATATTGCTCAAAGCAATTCCGGGTGGAACTTCAAAAGTTATTGCTGTTATGGTTGTTTCTGTCGGGCCATACGCATTTAATAGACGTACTGCTTTCAAGAGACTGTTTTGCCAGAGTTTGAGGCTTTCTACTGGCATCGCCTCACCCCCACAAATGACTAACCTTAAATGAGTCAGGGGAGTTGCTGAAGGATCTTCAGCTAGAGATTGCAGCCACACAGTCCAGTAAGCGGGAGGGAGGTTAACGACGCTCAAACCTAACGTTAATACTTTTTGCTGAAACTCCGAGCCAGTTAAAAATTTTGTTTCAGATAAAATTAGTGTCGCCCCTACCATTAGCGTTGGTAGTATTTGCTCTAAAGAGACATCAAACCCGACAGAGGCAAATTGCAAGACGCGATCGCTCCCAGTGAGTTGATAGTGTGCAATAATCGCTTGACAGTGTTGAGCGATCGCTTGATGTTCGATCAAGACTCCTTTAGGCGTTCCCGTAGAACCAGATGTATAGATGACATAAGCTAGATTACTTTTTGCAAGCAGACTTTGAGGATTGGACTCGGCTTGAGTGGCAATCTCCGTCCAGTCTCGATCTAGATTAACGATCTTTGCTCTATCCACCTGCAAGTTAGTTATTAAAGAGTCTTGCGTGATGATGGCTGACGCTTGCGAATCCTCTAGCATGAACGTCAGGCGGTCTTGGGGATATACCGGATTGATCGGTAAATACGCGCCGCCAGCTTTCAGGATTGCCAACAATCCTACTATCTGTTCGAGCGATCGCTCTAAGTATAGTCCTACTATTACTTCTTGTCCTACGCCTAATTGCCGCAGGTAGTGGGCTAGCTGATTGGCACGGACATTTAATTCTCGGTAGGTTAATTGTCGATCTTCCCAAACGACTGCTACGGTATCAGGCGATCGTTGGGCTTGTTCCTCAATTAACTGATGGACAAACTTATTCTCTAGATAATCAGACTGCGAAGATGATAGATTAATATTTTCAATGTTTTTCATGGCTTTCATACAATTTTTTATAATTTCGCCAAAATATTGTTCATTATGTGAAATAATTAATGACGACCGCAATCCTAGTTCTAGCTTGCTATTTTTTTATCGTTAACCTCTACTTATAGCAGATAAGAAGAGCGTTTGCTTATAAGCTGCTTTAGACTGAGGATTTTACATAATCTTTATCAAGATATCACTAAATATGACTTTTTTTTACCAAGTTTTTACATAAATTTGCGGCAGGTCATCGTAAGATGAGGGTTGAAATTACGTACAAGATTTTACGTAAAAGTTATTTAACCCAAAAATCTAAAGATTATGCCTCAACCTCAAGTATCCATTTTTGTTGAAAATCCCGGGCCAAACGGACTACAGTCGAGCTACTTCGACATTACTATTAGCGGTAACCCCCATCTAGCCAATCTCGGTATTATTGATGCTTGGTGTCTTGACACTCAACTCAGCATTTCTGACAACACAACCTATACAGGCACTCTCTATTCCAGCTACGAACTGAACACACTGACAACGGCTTTCCCTACCGTTCAAAACTTTAATAACTTAGATCTAATTAACTGGATTATCAATCAAAACTTCACTGCCAACCCTCAGTACAACTACGGTGAAATTCAAGCAGCCATCTGGACGTTACTCGGTGACACCTACAATCCGAACGGCTCAGACATAACCGCACAAGGCCCCGTGCTTGCGAGCGACGTTAATGCTATCATCGCACAGGCTCAGGCCAATGGGGAAAACTTCGTCCCAGATAACACCGAATATATCGGTGTCATGTTTGACATTGTTAATAACAATGGGGCGCGTAGACAACCTATTATTGCTCAAATCCAAGCAGCCAAACTAGGTGACTTCGTTTGGGAAGACCTTGATGCTGATGGCATTCAAGATACAGGCGAAAATGGGATTGTTGGGGCAACTGTCAACTTAGGGCGCGATCTCAATAGCGATGGAGATATAGATGATGCCAATGAGATTTTAGCCACTACAACTACTGATGCCACTGGCTTCTATCAATTCAAGGGATTAACACCTACCTTAGAATACCAAGTTCAATTCATCCAACCAACAGGCTTTGACACGCTCAGTCCGCGACAGCAAGGAAGTGATACAGCCAAAGATTCCGATGGCTTACTGTCTAATGTCGTCATTTTGTCTCCAGGAGAGTATAACCAAACCCTTGATGCAGGCTTTTATAAACTTGCCAGTTTAGGTGATTTTGTTTGGGAAGACAAAGATGCTGATGGCATTCAAGATGCTGGGGAAAACGGGATTAATAATATCACCGTTAAACTCCTTGATGCCAATGGCAATCAAGTCACAACGACGACTACCGATGCCAATGGACTTTACAACTTCAGTAACTTAACCCCCGGCAGTTACAGTGTGATGTTTGTTGCCCCAACTGGCTATATGTTCAGTCCTCAAGATCAAGGCGGCAACGACGCTAAAGATTCCGATGCCAATGTTGGCAATGGCATGACGCAACAAGTCACCCTCACTTCAGGGGAATTCAACGGCACACTGGATGCGGGATTATTCCAAAAAGCTAGTTTAGGTGACTTTGTTTGGGAAGACA
>JBGTNM010000350.1:0-12585 GCA_041743025.1 Microcystaceae cyanobacterium | reverse complement strand
GTTATTATTGTAAAGCTGTAAATAGATGGAAAGAGCTAATCAATTATCGGACTGCTACAGCTTATGAGGCAACACAGGCATTCATTGAATCCCTACCGTCAGAAAGTGGACTAACATCAGGAGAAATGCGAGGAAAAATTTTAGAAAAATTGAAAGAGTCGCCGAGGTTTTATAAGGATGGAAACGCTAAAAATATAGGAGTTGATTTATTTTCCTTCCAGAAAAATGAAGAAACTGGAAAGTTCGAGTTTAGCTATATAGACCCCCCAAAGAAACCGCATTCTTGTAAAAAACCGTAAAAGTTTTTTATAAGTTCAGGACTTACACTTACACATAACCGCTATTCTATTTCATTCTGCGTAAATTCTTACATAAAGTATAAGCGGGGACTGATCAAGCAAGAAATTGGTGGGCAATGCCCACCCTACAATGATTTTATGTTTGTTTTATAATAAATTAATTTTATTACCCGATTTAGCAGTTGATTTAATCGCCAAATTGTGAGTCAATAGTAGACAAGAAAGTCTTTAGAGCTATGAACGTGATGGACAAATCGCTCACCCTGATGACTGCCAACGAACCGCCAACCCTGCAAGAAAGTGGCATCGTGGAGGTTAGAGGAGTCAAGCATTACTATGAGTGGATTCGCCAAGGAGACAGTTCCCAGTCAAAACCTGTGATGGTATTTATTCACGGATGGGGAGGTTCAGCAAGGTACTGGCGCACGACAGCGCGATCGCTATCTAATCATTATGATTGCTTATTGTACGATCTCAGAGGGTTTGGGCGTTCTAAATTGCCTGAAACGCTTTTAGAGTTGAGTTACGAACTAGAGGAATATGCTGAAGATTTAGCCCAGCTATTAGATATTTTAAACATTGATAAAATTTATCTCCATAGTCACTCAATGGGCGCTTCTGTTGGTGCTTTGTTTTTGACGCTATACTCTCAACGAGTAGAACGAGCCATCTTAGCGTGTAATGGCATTTTTGAATATGATGAAAAGGCATTTGCCGCTTTTTATAAATTTGGCGGCTATGCCGTCAAGTTTCGCTATCAATGGTTTTCCAAAGTTCCTTTTGCTGATCGCTTATTCATGGCTAGGTTTCTCAATCGTCCCATCGATAAAGCTGAACAACTAGCCTTTTTAGAAGATTATTTACTCGCAGACTACAAAGCTGCTATGGGAACGATTTACACATCAGTCAGTAAAAAAGCAGTTGAAATAATGCCACAAAAGTTTGCTGAAATTTCTGTTCCAACCCTTTTAATTGCTGGCGAAAAAGATAAAATTATTCCTGCTCAAATGGGTCGCTTGGCAGCAGCATTGAATGACAAAATTGAGTATGTCGAAATTGCGGAAACTGCTCATTTTCCGATGCTAGAAGCTCCCGCCGCTTATCTTGCTAGTGTTAGGAAGTTTTTAGAAATCGGGAACAGGTAATACAGATCGAAAACTGTAGGGGCGAATGGTGTTCGCCCTCACCCTTCAGTGAAATACCCTATTCCCCATTACCGACAGAAAAGAAGCTTAGATGAAAGAGTTTGCCCTTCCAGGGATGAACTTGAGCTTCTCGAATGAGCGCTTTGCCATTCCAAGATAGATGAGGAATGCTAACATCAATCACGGTTTTGTTGACTTTGACGTGCCGCATAAGGGTCTGAGCCTCTCTTTCAGCCACTGTCAGAGCAATTGACTCAGTGCCGTTGTGTCCGTACAAAGTAGCCGGAATCAATCCCTCGCGGCGGAGGGCCTTGGGCTTACTGCCTTCGGGTCGTTTTTGACATTCAATGGTAATAGACATAGGATTGACTCGGTTAAAAGATCAGTTAAAAAGGGGTCTAAGAAGTGACTGGCTCACCATTGGCATGCAATAAAGCCCGCTTGGGGCCGTGAATCGGATCTTCAACAATAATGGTTTGATCGCGGCTTGCGCCAAGGGAGACAATCGCAATGGGGGCTTCCATCAGTTCTGCCAAGAACTTTAGGTAGTCCAATGCCTGTTTAGGCAAGTCTTCTAGGGTACGACAGTGAACGGTCGATTGTTGCCAGCCTGGTAGCGTTTCGTAGATGGGATGACAGCGAGCAAAAGAGCGGGAATTGCTAGGGAAATGGTGGCAGGTTTCGCCATCGAGTTCGTAGGCGATACAGACTTTGATTTCATCGAGGGTATCGAGGATGTCGAGCTTGGTAATGGCCAAGCAATCGAGTCCATTGATGCGAACGGCATAACGGCCAATCACCGCGTCGAACCAACCACAACGGCGGCGGCGGCCAGTTGTCGTGCCAAATTCTGCACCGCGATCGCAAAGGAGTTGCCCAATTTCTCCATGCAGTTCTGTCGGAAATGGCCCCTCGCCAACGCGGGTGGTATAAGCTTTCGCCACACCAATCACGCGATCAATCATTGTCGGGCCAATTCCCGAACCAACGCAAGCTCCTCCGGCTATAGGATTAGAGGAGGTAACGTAGGGATAGGTTCCGTGATCGAGGTCAAGTAGCGTCCCTTGTGCTCCTTCAAACAGAATATTTTTACGCTTGCGGATGGCTTCGTCGATTTTTAGAGAGCTATCAACGATGTAACGACGTAACTGATGAGCGTAGTCGCGGTATTCATCGATAACGGTTTCTGTATCGAGAGGTGGCAAGTGATAGAGTTTCTCTAAAATGACATTTTTATAGTTAATTGTCCAAGCTAGTTTATCGTGGAGGTCGTCAGGGTTCATGAGATCGACCATGCGGATGCCAATGCGTTCCGATTTGTCGGCATAAGTCGGGCCAATTCCCCGCTTGGTGGTGCCAATTTTGTGTTTTCCTCGCCGTTCCTCTGATGCCTGGTCGATTAGGCGATGATAAGGCAGGGTTACGTGGGCTGTTTGAGAAATATAAAGTTTCTCGGTAGAAATGCCCAATTTTTGAAGCTGGTCAATTTCTTCGAGTAAAATTTTGGGATCGATGACAGTACCAGAGCCGATAATACACTCTGTCTCAGGGTAGAGGATGCCTGAAGGAATCAGGTGCAGTTTATAGGTTTTTTCCTGCACAACAATGGTGTGGCCTGCATTAGCCCCACCTTGTGGGCGCACCACAACATCTGCTGAACGGCTGAGTAAATCGGTGATCTTGCCTTTTCCTTCGTCGCCCCACTGAGCGCCGATGACAATGACGTTAGCCAATAGTTTTCTAAATTGTTAAAGTTCACACAAACTACCATTGTAAGAATTTTAGGAAAATTTGTCAATACTCATTTGTCCCCAGTAAGCGATCATACCTTTAAATTGCCTCTTGCCTTCTTTAAAATCTTTCCCCGATCCCAAAGTGAATGCGAGAGTCGCCTAGATCGTTAATAGCATAGTCTACCCGAATCGGGCCGACGGGAGATTGAACGCGGATGCCGATGCCATAACCAAAGCCACTTCCTGGTAAGTCCCGCACCAAGCCCGGTACACCTGGAACCGCCACTTGAGAGCCAATGGTCGTCCCGTAATCGGCAAAAATAGCTGCTCCCACAGCCGAAATAATGGGAAAGCGATACTCTACTGTCGCTTGGAAATAGCTGCGCCCACTGCCGACTTCTCCTTCGTTGTAACCCCGAACTGAATTACTGCCCCCCACGACGAAAGCTTCGTAAGGAGGCAAATCTCCAAAAACTGTTCCGGCTTGTACATTAAAGGCAAAAGCTTGGGGTTTAGGTTCGTTGTCTTCAATAAAACCAAAATCAATAAAGTCTACGGGAATGTACACACTGTAGCTTCCCCGTAGGCGGTTGAATAAAATGCTGCCCGAACCAAAGGGGGCAGTTTGCTCGACCCCAAAGCGAATGAGGTGGCCGCTAGTGGGGCGCAAGGGATTGTTGCGGTAATCTTGAGAAGCGCCGAAACTCAAGGTAAAGAGATCGTCTACGCCCGAAGAACTAAAAGCCAGAGGTTGTTCAGAAAATCCATTGAGCGGAGCCGAAAGCGGAGCAATATCGCCATCAGAATTTTCCACCTGAACGTGCTGGTAGTTAAAGCCTGCTGAGAGCCGCCAATCGGGGCGACTAAAAACATCTTCGGCCAGGGGACGGACAAAGGTAACGCCGGCACCGGTGCGGACGACGCGGGGACTGTCAAAACCATTAAGCGTTCTAATGGTCGAATCATCTCCATCGAAGACGAGGGAAATGGTACGCCGCCGGAAGCCATTAACAGTATAAGACGTGCGATAGGGGTCTCCAGCAATCCAAGGGTCGGTAAAACTCACGTCAAAGAGTAACTCTCTTTCCCCTACTTGGACTTCCCCCCCAATCGTCTGGTTGTTGCCGCCGAGATTTTGCTCTTGGTAACTGACCGTTCCGAACAAGCCACTGGTCGAGCTAATCCCCGCACCGGCTGCCAGCGAACCCGTGTTCCCTTCGACCACATCCACGTTAACAATGACTTCACGCGGGTCTGTTCCCGGACTAAACGAAATTCGCACATCTTCAAACAAGCCCAAGCCAAACACCCGTTGTAAGTCGCGCTGGGCAGTGTTGCGGTTGAATACGTCTCCTGGAGTGAGTTGCATCTCACGGGTGACGATGAATTCGCGTGTTTTGCCTTCGATGGGTTCATCTTCGGCATCAAAAAACCGAACTTGAATATTTTCAACGATCCCTTCAGCAATAACGAGCGTGACGACACCATCTTCGCCCACTCTCGGCGCACCGACCACTTGCGCCAGGTCATAGCCATTTTTGGAATACCATTCATTGAGTTCGGTAATGCCCTGTTGCAAATCTCGCAGGTTGAGAATGCTGCCGTACTGTTCGCCAAAAATCTCATTGACCACTTCTGGGGGCAAAGCTCGCTCTTGGTCGGGGGCGGGAACGGTTTCGATTTCGACGCTTTGTAAGACCGGGTTGGGCTGGACGGCAAAGGTCACGCGAACCCCCAAGGGCGTATCGGTGGGCGTGACAGTGACGTTGCCAAAAAAACCCGTCGCGTAAATCGCGTTGACATCTTGTTGCAGTTGGGAACGGGTAGCCGTGCGTCCAGGACGAGTTTGAAGGGTGTTGTAGACTAAATCTTCTAAATCTGCACCTGCCCCCGTCACCACCACTTCTGCCACTAAAACTCGTGGTTCTTCGGCGGGAGGTTCTTCGGTTGCCGCAGGCGGTTGGATGGGAGGTTCGCCACTACTCGGCAATTCTTCAACGGGAGAATCAGGTGGGATGCTATCGGCAGGTGTTTCTTCCGTCGCTGGGGGACTTGTCGGTTCTACTGGTATTGTCTCAGGTGGCGTTGCTTGAGATGAAGGCGGACTCGCTTCGGCGGCGATCGCTTCTTGTAGCGTCGAAACTGCCGGATAGTCGTCTTCTGGCAGGGCAGGCAGGCTGTCTGGTAACTCAGAAAGCGGGGCACTAGGGTCGGTTGCTGCGGCAGAACCAGACACCGGCGGAGTCGCATTTTCTCCCCTGACCGTTCGCGGTAGGGTAATCAGAGAAGCTGTAGCCAGAAGGATAGCTAAAAGCGGAGATAAGCGCACATTTTTAATCTCGTTTGACACGTCCACACACCTGATCGAGCAATAGCGTTGTTTGGTTCAACGGTTGTTCATCATTGACTTATCATACCAACAGGCAACCCCTTCGCTGAGCTTCGTGACCCAATTTACAGACTGTCCTAGCCTAAAATTGTTCCAAAATGGCTCTAGGATTTCATTGTCGCCAGATGAGCGAGAACACGCTGCTGGACTTGTTGGTAGGCCGATTCAATCTGCCCCAAGTCGTGCCGGAAGCGGTCTTTGTCCAATACTCTTGCTTGGGGGTCACTTTCGCTTTTATCCCAGAGGCGGCAAGTATCGGGGCTAATTTCATCCGCTAGCAGCAGTTGCCCTTGATAGTCAATGCCGAATTCTAACTTAAAATCGACTAGGGTAATATCACATTGAGCAAAAAAATCGCTAAGATGCTGGTTAATTTTGAGAGCGGTAGACTGGAGTTGGTCAAGTTGCTCACTGGTAGCGAGTTCGAGAACTGAAATGCGATCGCGAGTCAAAAGCGGATCGCCCAATTCATCATTTTTTAAATAAAATTCCACTAACGGAAACGGCAGAACCTTTCCTTCTGGCAAACCCGTTTGGCGGCAAAGACTGCCAGCAGCAATATTCCTGACGACCACTTCTAAGGGAATAATTTTCACCACACGAACACGCATTTGGTCGGGGGCAGGCTGGTCGATAAAATGGGTAACAATACCCTTTGATTCGAGCCATTGAAACAAAGCAGAGGCAACCGTACAGTTAATCACGCCCTTCCCTTCAATGGTTCCCCGTTTGAGGGCATTAAACGCCGTCGCATCGTCTTTATACTGAGCCAGTAAAATCTCTTGATCGTCGGTAGGATAGAGAATTTTGGCTTTTCCTTCGTAGAGTTTTTCCATCGGTTGTCAGTCGAGTTTCTACCGTCAGTGTATCAAAGAAGACTTCAGCAACAAGCGATCGCTTAATTCATATCAAATCCGGGTAAATAACCCACGTATCCGTAGGGGCATGGCAGTGCCATGCCCCTACAACCATTCGTTTTTGTCACAGCCCTATCAAACGGATTTGATATCATAATTACTTTAGCGTTGATTGCGATATGGTAGGGAATGTAGTGGCTCTTAAATTTTGGCTAAAGATCGCCTGAAAATTTCCCTAAACCATGACGCTTTTTACTCTAAGTTCGCTTAAAAAAGACTTTGGTCTCAAAGAAATCCTCAAAGAGGCGACTTTTAGCCTGACTGAAGGCGACAAAGTGGGATTGATTGGCATCAATGGTTCTGGCAAATCTACGTTGCTGAAGATAATTGCGGGGTTAGAATCCTTTGATAGTGGGGAAATTTGGGTCAACGCCGGCGCGAAAATCGTCTATCTGCCGCAAGAACCAGAACTGGAGGAAAATCACACTGTTTTAGAACAGATTTTTGCTGATAGTGGCGAGAAAATGATACTAGTGCGCGAATATGAGGAAATTTCTGACAAATTAGCGCATGAACAAGGCGACACAGACAAACTGATGGCACGACTATCTACTATTTCTGCACGGATGGAAATGGTGGGTGCGTGGGAGTTGGAAACCAATGCCAAAATTATTTTAAATAAACTGGGAATTGAGGATATTTCTGCCAAGGTTGGCGATTTATCGGGAGGATACCGCAAACGAATTGCGATCGCATCGGCACTGCTTTTAGAACCGGATGTCTTGTTGATGGACGAACCGACTAACCACTTAGATGCACTGTCGGTAGAATGGTTGCAGAGCTACTTACAACGCTATCTAGGGGCTTTGCTACTCATCACCCACGATCGCTATTTTTTAGATAAAGTCACCAATCGCATTTTAGAGATCGATCAAGGAGATCTTTCCGCTTATTCTGGTAATTATGCTTATTATTTGACAAAAAAAGCAGAAAGTGAAGAATCAGAAGCTAGCAGTCAACGCAAACACACTGGAGTCTTACGGCGAGAGTTAGAATGGTTGAAACGGGGGCCAAAAGCTCGCAGCACCAAGCAAAAAGCCAGAATTGACCGCATTCGGGAGATGCAAACGGAAGAATTTAAGCAAGCAACGGGAAAAATTGAAATTTCGACTGCATCACGTCGTATTGGCAAAAAAGTTATTGACTTAACCCAGATCTGCAAAGCCTATAATGGGCAGACGTTGATTAAAGATTTTACCTACATTTTTAGTCCCGAAGACCGCATTGGCATTATTGGTGCGAACGGTGCTGGCAAGTCTACTCTTTTGGACATTATCACTCAACGAGTGCTACCGGATTCGGGAAAGGTAGACATCGGTGCTACCATTCACATTGGCTATTTTGATCAGCATTCTGAGGATGTATTGCTCAATGAGAATCAACGGGTGATTGACTATCTTAAATCAGTGGCAGAATTAGTTAAAATAGTCGATGGCAGCATCATTACGGCATCTCAAATGTTGGAGAGGTTTCTGTTTCCTCCCAACCAGCAATATGCTCCCATTCACACAATTTCTGGGGGAGAAAAACGGCGATTGTTTTTGTTAAGAGTGTTGATGAGTGCGCCAAATGTCTTGATTTTGGACGAACCGACTAACGATTTAGATGTCCAAACTTTGACCGTATTAGAAGACTATTTAGAAGATTTTAATGGCTGTGTCATTGTTGTCTCTCACGATCGCTATTTTCTCGACCGCACGGTTGACACGATTTTCGCTTTTGAAGATGGCGGGAACCTACGCCAATATCCAGGGAATTATTCTCTCTATTTAGACTATAAAAAAGCAGAAGAAGAACAGAAAAATAAAGAAAAAATTACGCGATCGCCTGCCACAAAGTCTCAAACCTCAAAGTCCAATCAGCCTCAAAAACTGTCTTTTAAAGAAAAGCGAGAGTATGAAACCTTAGAAACTCAAATTCCTGAATTAGAAGCACAAAAAGAGATCATTGAAGAAGTTCTTTACCATAATCCGCCGAGTGACTATACTGAAATTCAGCGTCTGACAGAACAATTAGCTTATTTAAGCGAGGCAATTGATACGGCAACTGAACGTTGGTTAGAATTAGCAGAACGTGCTTGATCGAGAATGAAAAGTTATTGATTCAGCCAGTTGACTAAATCTGCTTCACTTTTAAAGTCAAGTAGGGCAATTCCCAGATTTTCCAGTTGTTCTACCGATAGTCGTCGAACCAGTTCTTCTAAATCAGTGGGAATTGTCCCAATTCGGCAATTTAGGAGCTTCAAAACGAGATTAGCTTCTCCCTCTTGTCTTCCTTCGGCTTTTCCTTCGGCTTTTCCTTCGGCTTTTCCTTCGGCTTTTCCCTTAGACTTAATTTCTTGGTAAATGACTGACTCCTTCATCGTTTCCTCCTTCAATAGTCTTTGAATAATCATCTTATCTAATACTAAACCAGCGAGGATCGCGGTTGATGCTGCTAGGTTATTTTGTTCGGTTCTATCGGTTATTCTCTCGATTTTCTGGGCTACCTCTTGCAATACCTCGACAGGGTTCTCTGTTTGACTCAACACGGCAAAGGGGAGCAATCCTTATGAAGCTAACAACTGTTCTGTTGGGATTTCCCACAGACGAATGACGTTGTATTGATGCTGCATTTCGGGTAAATCGAAGCTTGTTTTCCTGACTAATTTTGAGCGAGTTTTTCTCAAATAAATAACTACTTGATAAATCTTTTTGTGGGGGAAGCGACGATACACTCTTAGGCGATAATCAGCCATTCTAAAGGGAATATCTGCTTTTGGGTCAACCTGAAACTCTATATGCACGATTATGTCTTCCGATTCTAGCAAGATAAGACTATCGGCACGAATGGGTGCAACTTGTAGTTCAGTGGGTTCTAAGACGGTTAACTCAATCGGTTCACCTAACAGCCAAGAAGCTAAGTCTCTCGAAAAGGTTTCAGCAATAAACTTGCAAATATCATCGTACATACCTCATAATACGACTTTTAAGCCTTGTGTCCTTCTACTTCTAATGCTTTTGCTGCCTTTAACATTGGTTATTGATTCAGCCAGTTGACTAAATCTGCTTCACTTTTAAAGTCAAGTAGTGCAATTCCCAGATTTTCCAGTTGTTCTACCGCTAGTTGCCGAACCCATTCTTCTAAATCAGGGGAAATTATGCCAATTCGGCAATTTAGGAGCTTCAAAACGAGATTAGCTTCTCCCTCTTGTCTTCCTTCCGCTCTTCCTTCCGCTTTTCCCTTAGACTTAATTTCTTGATAAATGACTGACTCCTTCATCGTTTCCTCCTTCAATAGTCTTTGAATAATCATCTTATCTAATACTAAACCAGCGAGGATCGCCGTTGATGCTGCTAGGTCATTTTGTGCGGTTCTATCGGTTATTCTCTCGATTTTCTGGGCTACCTCTTGCAATACCTCGACAGGGTTCTCTGTTTGACTCAACACCGCAAAAGGAAGCAATCCTGATGATTCTAGCAACTGTTCGGTTGGGATTTCCCACAGACGAATGACGTTGTATTGATGCTGCATTTCGGGTAAATCGAAGGTGGTTTTCCTGACTAATTCTGAGCGAGTTTTTCTCAAATAAATAACGACTTGATAAATCTTTTTGTGGGGAAAGCGACGATACACTCTTAGGCGATAATCAGCCATTCTAAAGGGAATATCTGCTTTTGGGTCAATTTGAAACTCGATATGCACGATTATGTCTTCTGATTCTAGCAAGATCAGACTATCGGCACGAATGGGCGCAACTTGCAGTTCAGTGGGTTCTAAGACGGTTAACTCAATCGGTTCACCTAACAGCCAAGAAGCTAAGTCTCTCGAAAAGGTTTCAGCAATAAACTTGCAAATATCATCGTACATACCTCAACTATACGCAATTATCGTTAATTTCCTTGTTTTTGGCTTCTTCAATATCTCAAGGATTAGCAATAAATCCGAATAGTTTAGCTAATCCTCCTAAAATGGCAATCATGAAACCGACAAGAATACCTCGGCTGAGAAACTCTTGATTGTCTAGTCGTTTATTAATTCCTGTTAATTCTCCTTCAATTCTGGCTTGTCCCGCCTTTAAATCACTAATATCTTTTTGGATATTATCGATTTTTCGTTCAAATTTTTCATCAAGGTTGTCAATTTTTTGTTCGAGGCTATCGATTTTTTGATCTATTTTATCTTCGAGCCTATCAATTTTCTGATCTATTTTATCTTCGAGCCTATCGATTTTTTGTTCTATTTTCTCTAAGCGTTGATCAAGCTTGGTGAGAATTTCTTTGAGATCCATTTCAATTGAAATTGACATAATGTTTATTCCTTAAAATATTTAAGCCTACTGATTATTTTAACATTAACCTTGGGCACACGCAATTGGGCGCACGCAATGCGCCCCTACTTCTTCTCGTGATGTTCAACATAAGAACGTAATACCGAATTCATCAAGGATTGATAGCCTTTTCCTTGGCTTTTAAATCATTCTAAGACATCGCTATCAATACGAAGGGAGATTGCTTTTTTAGTGTTGGGTTTTACCAGTTTTGCGTTTTTCCAGAAGCTATCATCTAATTCTGGAATATCAGAAGTATCAATCATTTCATCGGGAATATTGTTAATTTCCTGGAGTCGTTTGGGTAAGATGATCATAATATTTTTTCTCAGCCTACACTAAGCTTGATAGTAAGCTTCTAAAAATTTGTCTCTTGAAATTCCTGATTGTGTACAAATACTTCTTAAGGTCGAGGATTTTATGCGAGCATGATTAGGTAAAGTTAAAGGCGTTTTGGTTCCGTCATCATTTTCTTTTACCATAGAAATATGTTCTCGTTCTCTCACTTTTTTAAACCCCAAATTTTCTAAAGCTTTTATGACTCTTTCTTTAGGAGCATCAACGGGAAATTTTGGCATTAGATTAATGTTTCCACAATAGACGCTTCTAAGACAGGAGATTCAGTATTTAAAACCTCTTGTCCAAAGGTTTCAAGATGAAAGCGAATGGCTGATTTAATGTCTTCTAATGCTTCCTCATAAGTATCTCCTTCACCAATCACAACGCCTTCGATTCCTAAAGGATAAGCAATATAGCCATCAGGATGTTTTTCAACAATAATGTTTAGGGATTTCATTGTCTTTTAGGATTTGTTGTATGGATATATAGCAGTTCTCGGATGAATGAGATACACATATTGTAGGGGTACGGCATCAATAACGTTGCAGTCATCATCAAAATCTTTCTATCGCCGTGCCTCTACTGTCTTATACACAACTGAGAAACGCTATATTCACCCATAATAACTGATAACTGAATAAGCTAAGTAGTCGTGCAAAATAAATTTCCTAGTGGAGAGAGGCAAGAGGCAAGAGGCAAAAGGCAATAGGGCTATCAAGATGGGTAATTAATTTTGCTTAGGTACTTATCTCACCTCTAAATTGCTTATTCTTAAGTTAGGAAACAAACC
Source organism: Microcystaceae cyanobacterium (assembly GCA_041743025.1). GTDB lineage: Bacteria > Cyanobacteriota > Cyanobacteriia > Cyanobacteriales > Microcystaceae > JBGTNM01. The sequence continues at coordinate 664 of JBGTNM010000350.1, read as the reverse complement.
GTGAAACCTTCTCTCCATCACCCCATTACTCCGCTTTCTCCTCCTCAACTAAGGCGGGATTCTGTTTTTCTGCCCAGAATGTGAGAATTTGTGCCAAAGCTACGAGTTCTGTGTCTTCATGAGGGATTTTCTCAGTGGTTTGACGCGCTTGCCGCCAATTGCCAAGTTTTGCTTGTGCTGAAGCAATGGAACTTAAGGCTCTGGCTTTATCGTTTGACTTCTCAATCTTCTCAGCGATAGAGAGGGATTTATCGAGTAATTGGCTGGCTTTCTCCGTATCCTTCAGGTTGCCATAGGCTTCGGCTATGGAACTTAAGGCAGAGGCTTTATAGTATGAATCCTCAATCTTCTCAGCGATAGAGAGGGATTTAGCGAGTAATTGGCTGGCTTTCTCCGTATCCTTCAGGTTGCCATAGGCTTCGGCTATGGAACTTAAGGCATAGGCTTTATAGTTTGAATCCTCAATCTTCTCAGCGATAGAGAGGGATTTATCGAGTAATTGGCTGGCTTTCTCCGTATCTTTCAGGTTGCCAGAGGCTTCGGCAATGGAACTTAAGGCAGAGGCTTTATAGTATGAATCCTCAATCTTCTCAGCGATAGAGAGGGATTTAGCGAGTAATTGGCTGGCTTTCTCCGTATCCTTCAGGTTGCCATAGGCTTCGGC
>JBGTNM010000349.1:0-4080 GCA_041743025.1 Microcystaceae cyanobacterium | reverse complement strand
TTGATGAAATTGAAGAATTGTTAGTAAAACGTTGTAATATTCTGGGTGAAATGAAAGAAGACATCAAAAATTTGACTAACTATCATTGGTTAGCTTTTGTTTAAAATGTTAGTGGGGTATATAAACCGGATTTGGTATTACAACAGGCGAGAAAGTTTGCCAGAAATATCCACACTGCCTTTAACCTGAAGGTCACGAAGCAGACTAAGCCTATCCAATTCATCAATCACCTACTGCGGCGCGTTGGCTTGTCTTTGAAATTTCACCGACAGGCAGCTAAGGGGCAACGATTCTACCGTATTGACGTGGATAAGTTAAATGACCTTGACCGCCTTGCTGTGCTGAGTTCCTTAAGTCAAAAATGGGCGCAACTCGGTTCTGAATCTCAATCTTGGGCATCACAACAGAAACCAATTGAGATTAATAACACTGGCATCTGTTGTGATCCTAAGCAAGCCGCTAACGCCTCTGATGAATTCATTCCCGACGAATACCGAGAAGGCGTGCTGGAAGTAGGAACGTGGTTGACTCAAGCCGCCTGTGAAACGCCAGAAACACTCCAAGACATCCTCGACGTGGCAATTGAATATCTCAGGTTGGTTCCACAAGCCAAAGTATGGCTCTGGAGAGCGATGAAAGCTGGCATTAAAGACACTATCGAGCAACTTTTTCCTGATTATTATCAAGCTCTTTCAACGCCATGAAGGGCTAACGCCTTTTTGAACGAGAAGCTGCCTGTAGTTCTGACAAGCAGCCCTCTCTAGAAATCGATTTGTTTCTAATCCATTATGACGCAAACACTTCTGAAACTTTCTTCAACGTGCCAATCCTGTGCCTTTTTTAACGACTATACCGATGAACGCGGTCGAGGTTGGTGTCGTGCCTTCGAGCAGCCAGCCAGACGACATCACCGCAGAACCCCTGAGTGCGCTCTAGTGACTCAACAATCGCTCAAGACGGTCAGGGTCGAGCTTTACACCAAAGCCGTTGAGGATGATGGCTTCGGCTATCCCGTTGTCGTGGACTCTCAAGTGATTGAGCTAACAGTTCCTCAAATCACTACAGAAGCCATAGAAGTAGCTCTTCATTCCTTATTTGACTTGTCGGAATGGGTTATCGGGTGCTGCTGGGAACCAGAGCTTGAGTCCAATTTTTAGTTGATTTAGAGAAAATGAGGTATAACCCATGATTGAATCGATTTTGCCTCGTAAATCTCCAAATAGCGAGATTTTTGGGACATCTTCCATTAAGGTTTCTCAATTCTTTGGAACGCTAGGCAAGACAGCGAATAGTTTCTGGCTGCAATTGTGGTTCGTTCCTGCCCCTGGATGTGCCGACTTGCCGAAAAATACCGTCTGCTTAACCTACCTGAAAAAGCGGAGTATTGCCCAATTCTCCCAGAAAGTGACCCAATTGATGGAATCGGGAGAGCCTGCCCTTGGGATCTATCTTCAAAGGTTCATTTGTCAAGCACAGTGGCGACAAAGGCGATTACTATAGCGTTGCCTGGAACTGGCGGGAACGGGAAACCGATGAAGAAATCGAGCAACTTGATCGCCTTGCTGATTTTATGGTCAATACACCTAAACTGGTGGATTTATCAGTCAATCTCATTCCCATTGATGGGTTGTCTCCCGAAGAGATCGAACTGATTATGTCCTCGGCTAAGGCGATTGAGTTAGAAAGCTCTGCGTTAGTCACGGGACGGTAATTTGAGTCTAGGAGTGATAGGTGAGTAACCTATTGCTCCTTCTTTTTGGAGGGAGGGCAAGATGTTTAACTTCTGAAGATTGAGATAAAAAACGGCTTCAACCAGCTTGTTCTAGATATCATAGTCATAGTGACTGGTACAATGCTCCATCACCGCAGATCTGTTCTATGACTTTCCTTGATGACCGAACTCGCTCTCAAATAATCGCTCAGGTGTTAGAGGCCAGAGAAAAAAGGTCTGAATTCCTAGCCCAGATGCAGCAACGGCAGCAGAAAGGTTGGGAAGTTGCCCGACAGTGCGCGCGAATTCTCAAAGAGCAATTTGGAGTGCAGCGCGTCGTCTTATTTGGTTCAATGCTCAGTCCCGAAGAAATGTCCCCTCACTCAGATATCGATCTAGCTGTGTGGGGATTGACTGAACAAGAATTGTTTCGGGCAGGGGCTGCCATTGAGAGAGGACATGAGTTTATGGTCGATCTTGTCGAAGTCCACAAAGCTAAACCGCATATCTTGAAAGCGATCGAGCAGGGGATAGAACTTTGACTGACCGCCAATTAGTGGAGCGAATCGAGCAAGAATTACAGGAAATTCAAGAGATAGTGACTCGAACTGAGCTATTCCTCCAGCAAAAACAACTAACTGAGGCTGTTACCTATGAAGAGGCTTTGAGTAGTGCGATCGCTCTGAACCTCCATAGTTTTTATACAGGAGTCGAGAGAATCTTTGAAGCCATCGCTCGAAGAGTTGACTATTGGAAACCAACAGGGGAGCAGTGGCATCGTCAATTGCTCGAACAGATGTGCCTCGACATTCCCCAAGTCAGATCAGCCGTTATCTCTGAAGCAACTCGGACACGGTTAGATGAATTTCGCCGCTTTCGCCATGTTGTCCGAAGTATCTACGCTTATCGATTAGAAGCAAGACGCGTGATGGAACTAGCTAATCAGCTTCAGGAATGTCATCGGCAATTTGAGCAAGAAATTCGACAATTTATTGAATCTATTCAGAAAGAGCCGCCATGAGCGGCTAACCGACGCCAAACTTCAGATTGCTGCTTACCGAGGGGCTTATGAATTCTTGTATAATTGGGCAATTCCTCAAGGAATGATCGTCGTTATCACTCCCAATACAGTACAGCTTTTCACATTAGAGAAAGCGGAACTGGAGGCATATTGGCAAGAATAACTAGTTCGCCTGAAACAGTACCGAATGCTCGACTTTCACGCCCAGTTAATTTCCCAGTTGGGGTAGCAAGTACAGGCTCTGTTCGGGACTCAGTTTGAACAAACGATTAAATTTTCGTTAAAAACTCCTGAACCGTCAAAATCTCAATCTCTCGAAACGGATGTAAAACTAACAAATCTTTATCCCCTGTAACTATACATTCAGCTTGACCACTAACGGCGAGTTCTAAGTATTTATTATCTTTTGGATCTCGACATTCATCAATAACTTCAGTCACATCTACAATTAACTCTACAGTTTCCGAAAAATTTAAAAGAAATTCTTGACGTTCCTCTAAAGTAATATATCGCTCAAACTTAGGACGAGCTAAGACGTTTTCTAATTCTAACCACGTTACTGGCGACATCAGTACATTCCCTAAATCCTGAGCTTTTCTAAAGGCTAAATCAGGCTTGCTACTCGGTCTTAGAACAGCACTAATAATAACGTTTATATCCAAAATAAACCGCCGTTCATTCATCTTCATTTAGAATTGACTCCAAGATTTCATCAGTCAATCCTCGATTGGTCGCTCTTTGACCGATTTTACTCATCGTTTCTCGAAGTTTTTCAATTGCTTCTTGTTTAGAGGGAGCAGCAGATTTTAAAAAGAAAGCTATTTTTGTCTCTATTTTTTGCCGTTCTTCATGGGTCGCATTACGGTAGGCTTGCGCCACATCTGAAGGAACTTTTATAGTAATTTCTTCTGGGATACTCATCAACTTATTCCCCGTAATATAAAAGCGGTTAAAAACTCTTGTCATTCAGAATAACTAACCTTTCCTTGATTATATTTTATTCTTTCTAAAAATCAATTCCTAATAAATTATCTGAGCGAATCGATACAGGTGCTAGAGCAGCGATGCCGAAGGCACGCTACTCGCACGCAGACGCTCTTGAGAGACACTCCCGCTTAGGATAATCCATTAGTATAGCACTACGCAAATGTGTTAGGACAATTTCTGAAGGCAGCATCGACACATTCCCTGACGATCACAAATTCTTTTAATCTTTGTTTCATTCAGGTTTTTAAAACAGCCCACCAATTTTCAATTTTGTTTAAATCAGGCGAGTAACTCTAAGCCTAACATCCGGTTTGAGGCAAAAGTTCGCTATTTTTTAGCCAAAGATTTAGTAACAGGCGAT
>JBGTNM010000348.1:0-10334 GCA_041743025.1 Microcystaceae cyanobacterium | reverse complement strand
ATGTTTGTTTAGCGGCTTGGAGTGCGGCGGCGGCGGCGGCGGGAATTCCGCGCCACGCCGGAAGAAAGCCGATCATAACATCCATACTTCCCGGTCCGGGTGTTAAAACCGGCGGCAACGGGTGCATTACGTTATCGGTAATTCGGGCGGCTGGTCCTGTCGGCATAATTTCTTTTCTCCTCTATTTTAATTCACTCTTTTTTAATGCGCCGCTTGTTAAATTAAACATCTGCAGTGTTTCTGATTTAACGTTTTCGGCGAAATAAGTATCTACTGTGCCGAAAAAATGCTTCAATTCGCCGTCATTGCAAGTCGGCAAAAAGTTTGGCAAAACACGGGGATCGTAAAAACGGAAAATCATCGGATTGCCTTCTTCATTATAAACGCGATTATCCCCATAACCTCCCCAGCCAAAGATTGGTTTTTCTAAAGCCTTTTGTACCAGTAATTCTTCATTCCACCAACGAAATTCGAGCGATTCCACCCGATCGGCAGGAACCACTTGGCGCATTGCAGAGAGAATACTTTCCGCTCGTTTGCCAGTAAAGTTACCTGTTGCAGCTAGAAGCAGGTAAAAACTCATTACTAAAATGAGTATCGACAGTGCAAGGCCAGTACGGAATTTTTTGGCGGTCACTAAAATAATCAGTCCTCCAATTAGATAGAAATAGGCGCCTGTCGACCGTATTAAAACAAAAGTAATTAGCAAGAAAAATACTAAGAAATTCATGGGGATTCCCCAGAGTTTTTTGATAACGCCTGACTGCCAAAGCCAAATGCCAACCAGGGTTGCTGCCATCATCCACATGCCAACGCTCAAGCCATGCTGCATGAAAACGACAGGCCTGTATCCGCCCAAACGATGAACTTGCCAATTAGGATTGCCATGATAGCCATAAATCATGCGATGCAGTTGAGGACTCATGCGGGATTCAAACAGACACAACGGAACGTAAATCAGCCCCCCCACAAACATACCAACGCCTAATTGACGCAAACCTACTAAATTACCCAAATAACGCCGGCCCAGAAAATAAGGGATTCCGAATGTAATGCTTTGTTCAAGTGTTTGAGCGAGTCCATCATAAATAGTGCGATTGTTACTTATTGATGAGAAAAAAGGAGAAATACACCAAATGATCATCGGGATATCTAACCATTCAATTTTCTGCTTTGCTATTGGTTGCGGGCCTGTCATGAGGGTTGCGAGGAAAATGCCGATACAGGTTGCCGTCATTCGTGAATAATCCGGCAGTCCAGAAACAGCAAATCCCGCTCGTTGTGGCAAAAAAAGCCATGCTCCAATAAAACTGACGACAATTGCTTTTTGCAGAGGAAATGATCTAAAGATAATGAAAACAATGGGCAGCCATAGAAGCATGACTATTTGCGCTTGAGCAGTCATCAATTAACCTCAATCTTACATGACATAATTGTGTTTATTTTTTATCGCTGTTTTTGAATAAAGAAGTTCTTGATATCATTCATGATAGAAGGAGTTAATTTTGTAATCAATTTCCGAGATTTCTGTTGAGAAGTTGAAAAATTTTCTTCAGGTCTAGCTTGGAAAACCGTTGAATGAGAATTGGCAATTTCTTCAGCAGGACGGCCGTTACTATAGTAATAAAGGGCTAGAGATTTCCGCGACCAACCTTCAGGACAATTTAAAGGATCGGGATGGCCGTGATAAGAGAAATCGGATGTATTAAAGATGACACATCGATTGAAAATAGGAAGAACTCGTTTAGCACAATTAGACATCTGTGTATCCCACATTTCAAAATGTCCGCCATATTCTTCCTGCCAGTTTTTATTAAGATAAATTAATAAATTCAACCGTCTATCTAGATTTAGCTTTTTGTGCCGATTGAAATCTACATGGACTTTCAAATACCCTCCTCGTTCTATTTGATGAAGTCCGCCTCCCTGAAAATGAGGATCAGGAATAACTCCATTAATACCTGTTAGCTTTTCAAGAAAGTTAATAAAGACTGACGAGGTAAGTTGATAGAGAAGAAAACGAGTATTTTCTCTTATTTGTAGTTCGGAAGTCGATGCTAGTTTTTTTTCGGCAGCAGCATCAAACTTTTTCCACTCAATATCTTTGGGATTGGGAAACTCCTGAAGAATACAATCTAATACGGGTTCTGGCAAAAAATTATCAATGATAATATGGGGAAATGGTGTCGCTTCGATATATTGTTGGTAAAATTGAGTTGACAAGCTATCTAAGTAATCGGGATCGAGACAGAAAGGTACTTTGAGCATTGCATTTTCCTCGAAAAAATTTAATCCTAACTTAAGTGTAGTAGACTTATCCAAGTAATTTTACTGATTCCAGTGAGACAAGTCTCTGTTAAGGAATTCAGCAAGTTCCTGATTAGGGTTTCTAAATTTATTAATGAGCATTTGTCGTGTATCAGAGAGCATAGAAGGTGGTATGTATTGCTGAGATTGCCAAAAATTATACTTTATTTTTTTTAAAAATTGATAGCTTAGCATCTTAATATTTTTAGGCAAAGCAGATCTCAAATACTGACTGCCTGGAATGACCTTTAATGGGGCTATAATTTGTCTTTTAACAAACCAATCGGGATAATCTTCCCCTTGATTGGCGACGATTTTATTATCTTGAAAAATATCAATATTTGAGTCAACACCAATGAAGTCTAAAATATTTTTCAGAGTGGCTTCAGGCTGCTTGATCAAATCCTCCATTAATAAACATAAAAGAGAACTACGTTGGTAAAATTTTAAATATCTATTTATTTGTTCTAAATAATAACTGCTTTCGACAAATTCTCGATTTTCAGAAATGGCTTCTTCAAAGGTTTTAGCAGTTATTAAATCACCTCTTTCTGATAAAAAGCTGGCATTTTGCTGACTTCGTTTAAATCGGTAAACATAAAATGAGTAAGCTCGATCTACAGGATGTCGCATCAGATAAATTAACTTGACGTTAGGCAGCATCTGTGACATACGTTCCACTGTTTGAGGATATCGGTGTAACCGAGAATAAGTTGTTGAAGCTTCCCCGCAAAATTGATGAGAAAGTGCTTGAATAAAAAGAGATTCGTACCATTCCGTTCCTTGAGCATAATTTTTATCTAAAGAAAAGAAGTCGGGTTCTTTAGGTTTAGTTAAATAAATTTGAGAATGGCGTTGTAAATATTTATATAGAGTTGTCGTTCCTGATTTGGCAGCACCAATAATTATAAAATTAGGCTTTGTCATGAGTTAATTCCTTCCTTATTTTACTTAAAAAATTTAGATAATTTGTTTTTAAGCTTTAGTAATAAGATAAGTACCAATCTATAAATCGCTTAATACCTATTTCTATCGGTGTTTTTGGGCTGAATCCTACATCTAGTATTAAATCATTAACATCTGCATAGGTAATGGGGACATCTCCTGGTTGCATTGGCAAAAAGTTTTTAACAGCCTTTTTTCCTAAGCAATGTTCCAAAACTTCTATTAAATACATTAACTCAATAGGATTATTATTGCCAATGTTATATATCTTGTAAGGAGCAGAAGCTTGAGAGGTTTGAGATGACACGCTTTGTGGAATATTGTCTAAAACTCGAATAATACCTTCAATAATGTCATCAATATAGGTAAAATCTCGTTTCATTTTCCCATGATTAAATACCGCGATTGGTTTTTCTTCTAGGATAGCTTTTGTAAACAAAAAATATGCCATATCTGGACGACCAAATGAGCCGTAAACCGTAAAAAAGCGCAATCCAGTAACGGGTAGTCTGTATAAATGGCTGTAAGTATAGGCCATCAGTTCGTTTGCTTTTTTCGTAGCAGCATACAAACTAATGGGACAATCTACATTATCTTGAACCGAAAAAGGAACTTTCTGATTAGCACCATAAACTGAACTAGAAGAAGCAAAAACTAAATGCTGGATCTCAGCGTAGCGGCATCCTTCTAAGACATTGACAAAAGCGACAAGATTGCTATCTACATAGGCATGAGGATTCTCAATGGAATAGCGAACACCTGCTTGAGCGGCTAAATGAACAACTCGCTCAAAAACAGATTGCGAAAATAACTTAGCGGAAGCACTACGGTCAGCTAAATCGAATTTATGAAAGCTAAAGTTTTCGTATTGCTCTAGCTGCTTAAGACGAGCTTGTTTAAGAGAAACGTCATAGTAATCATTGAGATTGTCTATCCCAACGACGCTATCACCTCTATTCAAAAGAAAGCAACTAAGGTGAAATCCAATAAATCCAGCAGCACCTGTAACTAAAACTTTAACCACGAGTTAATTTTTTAAAGTGGACACCTTAACTGTTCGCCAGAACTTCTCTATTGTAAACATTTCTAAGGGATGATTTCAGCGATCTCCATCACCCTTGACAAAATCTCCTCGTTTCGTTCGTTCGATAGCGGTATAAAAAGCTGCTTCACACAGTTGTGCCGCATCATCCCAACTATAGCTATTCGCTGTCGCGTAGGCGGCATCAGACATTCCCCGCCATTGCTCATTAGATTGAGAAAGTACCTTAACCAAGCCATCTGCTAGGGCTTCAGCATCCCCAACAGGAACGAGATAGCCATTGATTCCGTTCTCAATACGGTCTATCGGCCCCCCGACTTCGGTAGAAACGACGGGACAGCGACAGGCCATTGCTTCTAAAGGAGGACGGTGAAATCCTTCCGTCCAACTCCCGCACAACCAAACATCACACTTAGCGTAAATATCTTTGATTTGATGCTGGGGAGGATTTTGAAAGTACTCTGTATTGGGGGGTAAAGGTAGGTTTGGTGAGGGTTTGTCAAGCCCGAAGGCGATCATTCGTAAATTGGGGATTTTTTGAGCAGCTAGGGCGAAAGCTTTGAGACTTACATCACATCCTTTCCAATAGAGTGTTTCATAGAGCATACCCACCGTTGGCACAGTGTTTTTCTCGCGAGGAGGAGCGCAATATTTTTGAGGATCGACGCTATTACAAACCAGAGAAACCTGATCGTCGCCATATTCGGTTCGCATTAAGTCAATTAGCCATTTAGAAATGGTGATTTTGTGCAGGGGAAGTTGATAAGTGGCTTTGACTCGTTCGACGGGTAAGTAGTCGTGGACTTCGTGATGTCGAATAAGATAGACTTTTGCGCCTTTAGAAGGAGACAATTTAGCCACCCACTCTGCCGTTTCCCACCAAGCGGCGACCACGATATCAGCATCGGGAACATCGGCATCCATGACTGGCGGGCCGTGATCGAGTACGATACGGGGAACATCTAATCCGTCAAAGTGCGACGGGCCTTGTCGTTCAGTCTTAATCCAGCCTTGGCCTTTAAGAAGAGAACGTAGTTGTTTGCTGAGGGGAGGTTGACGCTTTCGAGGTGAAATTACCAATACTTCATGTCCTCGCTTCTGGAGGTGATAGGCTAGCATGGCATTAGATCGGACTCCACCCGCAAGACTAACCCAATTTGCTAAAACAAAAGTTATTTTCATCTTGAAAATCTTTGAAGGCGATGTTTAATTAACTGAAAAAGATTAGGCTGCTTTTTCTGCGTTTTGATAGCTTTAAGGTAGTTTTGAAACTGTTGATACTCGAAAGAAGGTTCAAAAGCGTTGATCATTTGCCTAATTTCATATCCTGAAAACATTGTAGCACTCAAAGCTTGTTTTTCGGTTGCATTAACTTTTACAAGCAAGTCTTGAATATTTTGAGGAAATTTTCGACTGTCTATAGTAACCTCTTCTGTAAATTTTTGCCCTGCTTCTAATCCCAACAGTGCGACTTGAAAATCTACATCTTGAACAGCTAGACGTTGCCAAAATGGTGCCAAAATTGACGAAGCAACTGACTCATGTTTGTGGAATTGAATAAAGCATTTGCGATAGATGTCCTTATAATACTGCTCATAATCATGTAATCCGACAATTAAATCTTTAACCCGAAGGAAAGGATATCCTCTGGAAGACATCTGATTAACCGTATAACTTTCGGGTCGAATCACTTCTTTTTTAGGAAGACAATCAAGAGCTTTTGATAGCATAGAAGTTCTATAAAGGCGATTTCCTGCTTGCCTTGGACCTCCAAAAAACTTGCACAGCACATCAGCCTGAATTTGGAATAAATTGTCTTTAACTGTGTTGGCAATAGTTAATAAATCGGTAACAGCACAATCGTGAACTAATACATCAGCATCAATGCATAATGTCCAAGGAAAATCTCGCTCAATTCCTACTTGAAAAGATTTAGCAAGTGCTGCCGAAAAAGGAGTTTCGTTAACGATCACAATATTTTCCTTCGGAACTTGCTCTGCCAGTAGATAATAGCAGGCTTGCTCAGTTCGTTCACCAATCGAACGAATAATGACAGTAACATTTTTAGGTAAAAATCTCATAAATTCCTCTACCATTTACTCAATACTAAAGAATCTAAATAATGTGACATTCTTCTAGCTAAAGCTAAAATTGTATAAGTAGGATTAGCATTACCTCCAGTGGGAAAAACGGAACTTCCGGCGATAAATAAATTGCCGACTCCAAAAACTTGGCAATTAGCATCTACTACCCCATCTTTGGGAGTAAAACCCATTCTTGTGGTTCCCATGTGATGACTAGCATCAACACAGAAATCCAGGTTTTCTGGGAATTTATTAGAGATAATTTCACCTAGTTCAAAAATATTAAATATTTCTTGAATACGTTTAAAAAACTTAATGAAAGAGTTTGTATCTAAAGCTGATAGTTGCCAGTTAAGGATGAGCTTTCTCATGCCGAGAATATCTTTATTCTCGCTTAAAAATACTCGACTATTGTAATTAGGAGATTGCTCAAGATAATGCGTTATTTCATAATGAGAGATATGAGTGTTTAAGTCATTCTTTTTGTTTTCAGTGTAAAAGTTTACCAAACTGTTTAGATTAAAAACCAAATCTTTTAATATTGGCAAAATTTCCTGATAATTCCGAGATTTTCTGATTTTACGAAATTTTTTGTTTAAAGATAATACTGCTTGGAAATTGATATCAAAAATTGGTTGCATAAAAAAGTTATGATTGAGAGTTTGATAAAAAGTTTGTTCTTGACTTGATAAAGAAAACCCTGTTCTGTAAAATTCCTCGTTTTGTGATTTTTGTATAAAGTTTTGGTTTGTTTTAAAAAATTTGATAATACCAAATTTTCCTTTAGGATGATCCATATAAAATCTGCCAACTAAATCATTGATATTCCCTATACCTTGGCTAATTTGATTATTTGAAACCAGTAATAATCTAGCATTTTCAAGACCACCGCACGCTAAAATATAAATTTTGGCATGCACACAAAATTTTTTATTGGTCAGTGTTTTTACAACAAGTTCCTGAATAGAGTTGCAATTTTGACTAAGATTTAAGCAAAAAGCATTGGCTTTTATCAGAACTGTCACATTTCTAGATTTATGAAGTTCATCGCGAAAGGAAATATTAAAATTAGTGGGTGTTTTTTCTTGGTGGTAAATAGGATAATTAAGATGCTTGATGTTTTCAAAATCCCTTTCACTCAATTCAGATAGGCAACTCTGTTTAAGAAATTGTTGCCTATCTAAAAGATTATAATTCTGAGCGATTTCTTGATAATACGGAACTAATTCATGGTACGAAATTGGCCAACCACTGTTAGGAACCCATTCTCGACGCTCAAAATCAATAGGATCAAGCATTTTCCATTTGCCAGACCAAATATTAGTTGTTCCACCAAATTGCCTAATCCTGGTTTCATTCTGAAATTGTTCGTCTAAATGAGAATTAAAGCTAAGGTTTTCAACACTACTATAGGTTGCATTACCTCTAATATTTCTGCCTATATTTTCTATTTCATATAATTCCTGAGTTTCTTTTTCAAAATCAAACCCTCCACTCTCAACGAGGATAACAGAGTACTTTTTTGTATTAAAAAATCTTGCAATGTCGATTCCGACTGCACCCCCTCCGATGATACAAATATCAGAATTAAAATCCACTTCTTCAGATAAATTACTAACGTCAATTAACATAACTTACTTTCTACTTTCTTTTTTTGATTACTTGTGCAGGCACTCCTACTGCAACTGAATAAGGTTCTATATCTTTAGTAACTACACTGCCTGCTCCAATAATAGACCCTTGACCAATTTTGACACCATCTAGAACCCTAACACCTGTACCAATCCAAACGTCGTTCTCAATAATAATTCCTTTACAATTATTTCCTTGAGCAATGATAGGTTTATCTGGATCTTCAAAATTATGGTTAAAGGCTATGATTGAAGTATTAGCTGCTATTCGCACATGATCGCCAATCGTAATACCGCCATAACCGAGTAAAATGCAATTGGTATTCACCGTACATTTTTTACCGATTTTAATAAAACCCGTTCTACTTCCCAAATAAGCATTATTTTTTATTTTAGAATTATCACCAATTTCGATTACATACTTTTGATAATCATGATCGTTATAATTAATGACTATAGACGCTTGAGGTTCTATTCGTACAGACTTATTGAAGTGTATTTGCCCGATCATTTTGTATTTATAGTAAGTTATTTTGAGATCAAGCTTTTCTTTCATCTGTAAGTAACCACGAAAAATTTTATGAAATAAAGATATCATTTGATTACTACCGCTTGAACATTAGAAGGAAGCATTGAGTCTATTTCAGTTTCACTATTCATCGGATTTCGAGTATGATACTGCTTGACGATATATCTGTCTAACTTTGGCAAAAAAATACATAGCAATTCTACAATCTGTCGGACAATTTTAGGCTTAATATCGCACTGTAATAATATTCTCTGTAAAAGAATTGCTATAGTTTCAAAAGGTTGCGACGAACCTTTAACATCAAGTTTGCTCCATTTACTAAATAGTAATTGAAAGCTAAAAGGTGTAAAATGAAAGAAATCATTAGGCCCTTCATGGTAGGAAAATACTGCGCTTGCAGAAATAACTAATTTCCCACCTGGTTTTAAAATACGATAAAAATCGTCAACTAATCTTTGCGGATCTGGAATATGTTCGAGTAATCCTGTGCATAAAATAAATTCATACTCCTCATCTTGAATTTGACTAATATCTTTGTAATAAAGATCGACATAGAGATCCGCTTTGACATTTTTTCTTTTCGTTACAGCATAAGCATTTGGGAAATAACCTTCATAAGGGACATCTTCTGAGTGAACAACTAGTACTCTTTTGTCAGTAGCGTTGTCTTGACAGAGTCGTCTTAGGTTTTTAGTAGATAGTTTTTCTTTGAGGATTTTCATAATGTCTAAAAATTTTTAATCGTACTATTTATTAAGTTTAGCATGATTTCTCGTCATAGGATAATTGAAAGTTTTTAATGCTGGGCAGGCTAAGATAGTTCCTAACCACCACTCTTTAAAAGTTAAATTCTTAACATAGCTTAAATCTCTAGAAATGGTTTGCTTTTTATCTCTGCTTTGGCTCATCGTTTCTCGATTACCAGCGAATTGATGATGTTCAAATTGATTAATATTAATTTGATTGTCATCTAATGAAAGTCCAATTTTGTTTAATATTTGAACAAGACATGCTTGCGGATTATCTACGAAATCTTCATAACGGATAAGAATATAATTATCATTATTTTCATATTTCTTGCGAATGCTTATGTTTTGATTATTCCACGTTTTTAAAACTTGATAATAATTATATCGTTGACTGTTAGCAAAACCAATTTTTTCTCCTTTTTTTGTGTGGCTAAAAGCAACTCCACGTCCGTCTCTAATTAGATGAATTATACTAATATCAAACCAATCGGATTTTAATAGTTTTTCAAGTCTCTCTAAACTCTTAGAATTATCACAAAAAAACGTTTTACCAGAAACTTTAAGAATCGCTTCCATTAACACGTAATTTTCCGACACGAACTTATCTTGTTTGTCAGATCTAGGATCAACTTGCCAGATGCCATAATTGTTACTTAACTCTTCTTTGACACGACTCCAGAAACCACATTCGTTGACATTAACACCACAAGTACAAACAAATTGCCTTTGCTTCAGTTGATTTTTTTTCTGGATTTCTTTTGGCGAACATTCTGGATAAAAAAAGTATTGAAACTGATAAACTTCTCCCGCGCTGACAATTTGACTATGAGAATCTAAAACGAGGTCTAATAGGGTAGTACCACTGTGTCCTAAACCTAAAATATAAATAAGCTTAATAGGAGGTCTTTTCATGTCTTTCATTACAGCAATTCTCACACTAGATTTTGGGGACTATTGAGGTGATATTAGGAGTTTCTTCTAATGTTTGTGAATCCATTAATTTCCACAAATGGGGTTGAAAAAACTTACTCTGTCGTACGTTGTGAT
>JBGTNM010000347.1:0-7947 GCA_041743025.1 Microcystaceae cyanobacterium | reverse complement strand
GTTCAGCTACACTCAATGAACTCGATATTGGCTCACTCTCAATCTCCTGAACAGGTAAATTAAATAACGTACGATCTCCAGATCTAGACAAAAAACTATCTAACCGTTTCATCATCACATTCCTATCCAGTTCCCCCTTCTCCATCATCTCCAACACTAAAGCACCTAAGAGGATTTTTTTTCGAGTATCTTCCTTACGGAGTTGGGTTGCCTCAGTCGCCTTAATCTTTTGGATCTGAGCCTTAAGTTCCTCTTGCTTCTTTAACAACTGTTCTAATCGCTTATTCATCACTTGCTCTCCTCAAAGCCTTCATCTAACCATAATAGCTAGACAACACAAATTCGCTACGTTCACTAATCATCGTGCTACACTAGAGTTATCGCCTACCCCCATTACGAAGTAATGGCGCACTTATACAACCGTAGGTTGTGTGCGTCAAAAGGGACACCCCCTTTGAAAACCCCCTCGGTGGGCAGCTTAAAACCCTCTTGATTGTTTTTGTTTCCCTTACTTCGTTCCTGTCTTAAGTTTTGGGCAGATGGGAAAGAAGTTAATCACACCCAGTTAGTCTGCTCACGTTCGATGGCCATTTATCACGCATCAGCCAAAATTATCTCTCGTAGTGGTGGCAAAAGTGTCCTAGCTTCTGCCGCCTATCGTGCTGGCGAGAAATTAACTGATGAACGGCTAGGAAAAAGTTTTGATTACACGAAAAAACAAAGGGTGGACTCGACAATAATCCTTGCCCCAGACAACGCTCCTGATTGGGTTCTGAATCGTGAGAAACTCTGGAATGAAGTCGAAGCAGCCGAGAAGCGATTTGACTCTCAACTGGCTCGTGAATTTAACATCGCTCTACCTGTTGAACTCAATCAAGAGCAGATGAAAGATTTAGCACTTTCTTATGTGCGAGAGCAGTTTGTTGAGCGGGGTATGATTGCTGATGTGGCCTTTCATGATCTAAACACTGATAATCCCCATTTCCATGTGCTGTTAAGCATGAGGGAGATTACCCCGTTAGGGTTTGGATTAAAGAATCGGGACTGGAACTCAAAAGATTTATTAGTAGAACAACGAGAAGCATGGGCAACTCATGTTAATACAGCCCTTGAAGAAATCGGTTATGTAGAAGAAAAAATCGACCATCGGACTTTAGTGGCTCAAGGGATTACAGAGCGCATCGCTCAGGTACATCTTGGCCCAGAGCTACACCGCATCCGATTCGAGTATATCGAAGCAGGGGATTTAGAAGGATTTCGAGACAAGTACCAGATCGGGAATTTGTATGAAACGATTTTGGAGATTAATCGAGAACTGGCAAAGACCAACACTGCCTTAGAGGAACTTGATGAGTTAATTGCTCTTGAACAAGCAGTAATGGAAGAAATCAAACAACAGACAACTTTTCTCCCATCTGCCCAAAATATAGCTATGAGCCAAACCGATACCACAGAGGAATCAGACCGTGACTGGGAATGGGAAAGCACCGCAAAATCTATCAATCTCACCGAGCGACTTGACGAAATTACTGACTACTTTACAAGCTCTAGTAGAGAGGCAGAAGCAAGCCGACGAAGATTACACATCCTTGCAGACCGTCTTAGAGGCAGCAGTGAACAAATTAGAAGCTCTCTCGAACCAAATCAATCAATTGGAGAGAATACAGCAGCAGAAGTCGAATCAAATACAGAGCCATCAAGAAGCTCTCAAAAGCCAACTCAAGGACTTGAAAAAGGCACAGGAGCAGGAAATCGAATCAGCCCTCACCGAGATCAAGACCAGTCTGAAAACCTACAACAAAAACTGTCTAGTGACCTGGGAAGCCGCACAGAAGGACAGGAAGCAATTTCTAGGACTACTGAACCAGCTAGATCAGCCGACGCTGCTCAAACTGGGCGGTCTAATTCTAACCCTGAGCAGTCTACTGAGTTGGGGTTTAGTCAGGCTCTTTCCGCCGAACGCCAGCTTAATCGAACAGATCAAGGGACGGGTGAACAATATCGAGATCAAACTCAATCGTCTGGAGAAGGCGAAAAATCGTTAAGCGAACAACAAAGTCTAGCTTCTCTCCAGAATTTAGCGGCGATCGCTACCATCAAGAGGCTAATGCAGGAATTAGACCAGAGAACCTTTGAAGGTCAACGGTACCGATTAAAAGTGAATACTGACTCCGAGACGGTACAGATGTACGCAAAAGACGGACGAGGTTTAATTCTTCAAAAGAAAGATGGTCAAATAAGGGGCCAGCTATCAGAGGAAGATTTAAAAGCAATAGAGCATTTGAATCAACAGCTTGACCAAGTTCAAGCACAACGAGATGGACAGCGACAAGTTGATGGCTGTATGCCCGTTCTAGCCAAACTTTTAAATACGCTTGGTCAATACCGACAAGATAACTCGGTTTATTTTCTTTCCTTTGACTCCAAAACCCAGATCATGACCTATCGCGATAAGGAGAACCCCGAAGATTTCCTTGTGGCTAAACAGACTGAACAGGGTTGGAAGTATAATTCGGGAAAATTATCCCCAGATCTTGAACTTGAGATCTCCGTTGATTTAGACGAGTGGTTAGAGCAACAGGCTCAGATAAGGGAAAAGGAACCGAAAAAAGAGCGAGGAAGGGGGTTTTCTCGTTAATTGGTTCAACGACTTGGATTTATTGCCGTTTCAGGTACTGCCAAAACTCGATGATTTGCTGGTCATCGAGAAAACGGCGTGCTTTTACCTTGTAGGTTGACCACACATATTCTTTGGCTTGGTCTAGCGACCATCCCAAACGAATTAACTCCTCATCAATGGCAGCGATTAGCTCATTCCATTTATAGACTTGTGGCTCTAATAAATTCAATTGGTCAGTATGGGCCGCTTCTCTTACTTTCTCCCTTTCTGATGGGGTTAAAGCGTGATGGAAAACCCAATCGATCTCGTTGCTGCTAAAATCTGACTCGCTCCTAAACTGTGCCAACTCTTGGGACGTGGTACAAGCCAACATTAACTCCTTACACTTAGAAGCCTGTTTCTTTTTAGCACGAATGTCATTAGAGGTTCGGTGAGGATAGGTCGAGTAATCCCCTTCGGAGGAGTGTAAGGGCTGTAATTCATCACCATCAGTGGTTTTAGCGATTTGAGTTGGGTCAGGAGTTGGGGTTGGTGTAACCTTCGGTGATGGCACTGAAGCGTCACCGTGATAGTTCGGTGATGGCGGCGGTGATGGATGAATAATCGGCGGTGATTCATCACTATCAATCGTTTCAACTACTTTTTGTGACGGATGTGATGGCATGAAACCACTATTTATTGCCTTATTCAAACCAACATCGGTTACTGATGAGTGAAGTTGATTTTCTTTTTCAATCGAGTTTAAAAATAATCCATCACATCCATCACATCCATCACCAATAAGGGTTTGAGCCATCACACTATCCGTCACACTATCCATCACATCCGTCACAGGTGATGAGATTTTTGGTAGCCAAGACTGGCCACCCCCATTATCGGGCGGTGAAGCTGGCGGGTGACTATCTCCGGTGATCATTAACGGGTCGAAATCTTGGAGAGTGCGAATCTTTAAGCCCAGGAAATAAGCCCCCAGGCGATCTCGTCCATGTTTGACATCAAGCTTTAATTGATTCACACACAAATCAGATAGTAAATTGACAAAGCGACGGACAGAGATCGCTTTTGCCCCAGTATTATGGCAGTATTCGGCATAGTTAGCGTACAACCATTGACTGACGTGACAGTACCAATTCTGGGAATCAGGATTTTTATCTCGCATGGCCACCCCGACGGCCATACGGTAGCCGTCACGGTAGACGATCGCATGGTCTAACCAATCGGCAATCGGATTCGTCTCAACCAAGCTTTGGGCCTTCATCGCCGCCAGTTTCGGCACACGTTGCTGATAGTTTCTGATTAAGGCGGTCGCCTCATCCGGTTTGATGCCGAGTACCCAATTGAGTAAACCTGGAATATTCGTTGCAAACTCACCCCTGATTTCTCCGTTATGATGTTCGATTAAGTTTTTCTGTTGACTGGTTTCAATGCGATGGGTCATCGGCACCGTCACCCGTCGTCGTTCTAAGCCACTGGTATAATCTCCTGATTGGATAATTTCATTAGCCGCCACCAACACCATCGCTGTCGGGGTAAAGCCACCGCTACTCTGCTTGAATTTGACTTCATAGGGCAGGGAATCTTGTCCCGTTAAGGCTTTGAGGATAGAAACGCTACCCGTATAACGTTCACTATCGGTGATGACCACCAAACGCTTATCTTTGAGTGATGCTGTCTCGAAGCGTTCGTTTTCCAGCTTCTTGAGAGTAGTAGTGTGGACATTCCGCATCCCCACCAATGCGATCGCCAATCGAATGTATGTTGATTTCCCAGTTCCCCCTGGGCCAATTAACTCTAGATACTTCTGCCAGTCGGTGCGACCTGTAACAATGCCATGTAAGTAGGCTCTGAGCAGTTGAACTAGATTTTCATCCCCCTGACACATTTCCTTTAACCATTGTTTAATCGGGTCACAGACGGCGAGGGGATTGTAATCATAGGGCAGACACCACGTTAAGCGATGCTTGGGGCTGTGGGGCATCAGTTGATGGGTTGAGCGATCTAGAACCCCATTGGTTAAGGGAATTAACCCTTCAGTTTCATCCCAGGTTCTCACCGCCAGTTCATATTTCATCAGGGCTTCGATGTTTTTAATCAGGCTGTCGGTGATGGGGGGTTCATGTACTTTCCCGTCAAGGACGGTGGTGTAAATCGATTGATTGGCTTTTAATTCGGCGTAGATGACCTGACGGACGAATTCAACGGGTTCAATTGACCAAATGCCTTTAATCAAAGCTCCATAACTTCGCCATTCTTGTATGGAGACATCCCAAGCGAGGCGTTCAGAGTAGCGGTTGATTAACCACTGAGCAAGGGGGTTGGCTGCCCAGGATTGAGGATAGCCCTTGGGGATAGGAGGAGTGCCTTCAGAGTATTCGTCTTGCCAGTTCTTAAAGCGGATGGCTTTGGCGAGTAGCTGTTGTCGGAATTCTTCGATACCGTTCATTTGGATGTAATCATCGATGCCTTTGCCCTTATTTTCATCCCATGAGGGGAGAACATAGACAGGAACGTTAAATTTTGTTAACTGACACCCTAACTTATGTAAGGCTTTCCTGACATCGAGTTTAGTAGAAATGTCGGCATCGAAGGCCAGGATAAAGCCGAATCCAGCTTTGGCTAAACGTTCTAGTGCGGGAACGAGATAGCGTTTGCCTTGGGGGTCAGCCTTAGCTGAGGTTAAGCCCATTTCTACCCCTAGCAGGGAGATGGTGGGAAGCCCCTGAATACACGCTGAAATGGCTTTAAAGCCGCCTTCGGTCACTAAAAGGTAGGGATGCCCATCGATGTGCCAACAATGCTCTTTGAGGGCTTCTAGATTTAACCAGTAATAGGGATCTGTGGGATGGACAGGCAGGAGGGCATCATATTCGTCACCCTTGGCGGTGCGGTATTTGGCGGCTTTCTTCCCCTGTTTGTCACTCCAGGGCTGGTCGGGTCGGAATTGGTACTGTCCGTTGGCTCCAGAGATGATGATGCCTCCCGAACGGGCGGGGTAGCTGAGGAGTTGGGAGGCTCCTTTTGTGTCTACTGAGTAGCAGTTGGCCGCTATCCAGTCGGGGTTGAGTCCTCTTTCTTTCTGGTTGATATCCGAGCCGCAGCAGTGGGTGAAATGCTTGTCGGTTAAGCGTTTTTTGGAGGTTAGGTCAGTCGTTTTCTGACTGGAGTGATCTTGAAGGTTGGTAGTCGCAGAGGATGAACAGGCAACAGAATTTTTGGATATATTTGTCTGTTCCTGCCGTTCTTTGGTAGGATTGTGCATAGAGCATAAAGTTTTTGAAAGAACTTCAATATGTAAAAAGCCCAGCTATTAGGTAAGATGATTAGCTGGGTTTTGCATACTATAAAGTATTCTACCTATTGGGTTCCAAAAGTGGAACTATTTTGCTGGTAAATTTTCATTAAGATTTTTTGCGGGTTCGATGCTTGAAGATGTAAGCAAGAGCATCAGCTTCAGGAACTAAAAGAGATTGTCCAATTTTGTAAGCTTTCAGGGATGGTTCAAGATTCAATTCAGGCCGTCCTGTCACGTCGTAGCGAACTTTGCGGCCTGTCACCCCTAACTCTGCTGCAATCTCATCTATTGTCCAATAGCCGGGGACAGTTGGCTCAATCCTCTTTAAGGGCGGGTCAAAATCAGATAGATTTCTGACCATTGGTTCTGAAGTGGCTAGAGAATTAGGCATAGAAAGGCGAGTAGTGGAATACTCTTGATTATCCCTATGATATCAATGGATTCCAAAATCTCCAATCAAATCGAATGACGCGACAGCCCCACGATCAATTAGCAAAGGAGTACCTAGAGGAATTGTTAACCCCTCTGGGACTCGTCGAAACCAGCCGCGATGTCAGAAGCGAAGTAACCGAAATTGATGTCTGGTTCGTTCCAGCCGCCTCACCTGTTAGCAATCCCCCCGATCTAGGATTACTGAGCCAGATGGCCGCCACTAGCTGTCTGTTTGAACCCTATCGCAATGCCCCGACTGAAATCGAAATCCGCAGTTGTCTCTTAAAGCTGTACACCGTTCACGGGGAACTATTGCGGAAAGCCAAACGAGAAAAACAGTCATTATCCGATACCGAGTTGCCGTTTTTATGGATTCTCTCCCCCTCCTGCTCAGTCAGGATCAAAGACGGATTTGGAGCCAAACTCAATGAAGAGGGAAATTGGGTGGAGGGAGTCTATTTTCTGCACGACTTTCTCAAAACCGCCATCGTCGCCATCAACCAACTCCCCGTCACATCTGACACACTCTGGTTAAGGGTTTTAGGCAAAGGAGGCACTCAAAGACAAGCAGTAGAAGAATTAGCCAACTTACCAGAAAGTCATCCATTTCGAGATAATTTGTTAGAGATTTTAGCTTCTTGGCGCAAAACATTAGAGTTGAAAGATAATAGGAGTGAAGAAGAGAGGGAATTAATTATGAACTTATCACCCGCTTATTTACAGCAACGTGAAGTCTGGAAAGAAGAAGGAAAGCAGGAAGGAAAACAGGAAGGGAATTTAGAGGGACAATCTCTCATGGTGTCTAGTTTGCTAGAAGAACGATTCGGCTTTATTGATGAGGAATTATTTAATCTGATTCCCGCTCTAATGCAGCTTCCCTTACCAGAGCGCACGAGATTACTATTCAACTTAGCGAATCTTTCCCGTGAGGACTTGTTAGCTGCTCTTGAGGGCTCATCGAACTGAGAGCGTCAGATGAGACTTCGTGATAGTTTGATTTGACGAAGTCAGGAGAGTCCACTGGGGTAAGCATCGAGAGGGAGGCGATCGCGCCTTTGAGCTGTTCGGGTTTGACCTCTAGATATTTGTAGAGTTCATCGAGTGTACGGTGTCCTGAGATCTCTTGGATGATGCGTAGGGGAATACCTGCATTGCTCATTTGCGTTAAGGCGGTTCTTCGGAAGCTGTGGGTGGATACGCCTTCGATGCCGACCCGTTTACAAGCTTGATTGAGTAGCCAGATGGCGGAGTCGCGGTGTAAGTGGGTATTCGCTCTTTGGTGGAGTTCGTTGCCGGGGAAGAGGTAAATGGAGTCGGTGCGTGGGGTGTAGGCTTCTAATTTAATTCTTAGGTCTTCGATGACGGGAATGGTGCGGGTGGCCAGCTTGCCTTTGGTGTTGCCTTTTCTAATGATGATTTCGGGACGGACTTTTCCCTGTGTGTCGTAGACATCGCGTTTTTTGGCGTGGTTCAATCGAGGGTAACACTTGGCGAGGAATTTTCCTTCTCGATAGGATCATTTGTTCTAAGCGGTTAGATTAATTGAGAGAAATAAGAGATAATGGGAAATTGCTCAAGATCTCTCGTTATCTGTTAGGAAACC
>JBGTNM010000346.1:0-11527 GCA_041743025.1 Microcystaceae cyanobacterium | reverse complement strand
TCTATCAGGACGCTGGTTGCAGAAAGTAGTAGGGGATGTGGGATTAAACATCGTTACCCGAATCCTCGGACTATTAGTAGCAGCAATCGGAGTTCAATTTATTATTACAGGTTTATCTAACATTATCGTTGGTTCCATTGTTCCTGAAATTCTAAAAATTCGCTAACTTTATTTTTGACACATTATTGAACTAAATAACCTCAAAAATATTAATTCAAACAAAAACATTCAAACTCTGATTTTCCGAAGAATTTAACCTTTTCTCACCTAATTAACCCAAACTCGAGTTTCCTAGAGCCAAAAAAGTTTTTTTATTCTATCCATATTTAAAGAAAAGTTAAGATTATGCCAAAACTGTTACAGAAAAATTATTTAACTCCAGTGCTTCAAGGTCTTCTTTTGGGGAGTGCTTGTTTTGTGAGTGCCAATGTCAACGCGAATCCAACGCCAACCCTTTCGGTAGTCAATAGTAGTGAGGAGGGAGCAAAAGAGCGTCCTGTCTGGGAGATTGTCTCTTCAAAGACAATCAACGAAATTCCTGAACCATCGCTCAATTCTTCGTGTCCTGATTTTACCCCCATCACTAATACAATTAAGCCGAATGAGTCATCGCTTCAAAGGCCAGATTCAGAAAACCGAGTTGTCCCCAATAGTGCTTGTGCTGTCGACTTAGTAGATGAATCTGGGAATACTCTCAATAGTCAACTCACTCCAGAGGAGATGGAAACACCCAAACCCGAAGAAACCATACCGACTGAAACTTCTCCAGAAACACCTCTTAACAATAATGAGGAAACCCAAGTCGTTGAAAGTAAGGACTGGCATATTGACATCCAACCCTATGCGACTATCCCTGTTACGACTTATGGTTCAGTAACGGTCGGAAGACGAAGTGTCGATTACCATCTTAGCCTTGGTGAAGTAGTGAACGTGCTGCGAGTGGCAGCAAGTGGTCGCATTGAAGCTTGGAAGGGAAATTTCGGCTTAATCTTTGATGGATATTATGTCAGTCTTCACGGAGGTGGAATTGAGCAAGTAGAACGCCCTATAGTCAATGCCCGACTAGAATCAAATCTCACCTTTGACCAAGGAATTTATGATTTTGCGCTTAGTTATCACATTGGCGCTCGCCCCATTCCCTATCAGCCCACTCAACCCTCTAAAGCCGCTTTCCCACGAATCTGGTTTACTCCTATTCTGGGGACTCGTCTCAATGATCTTAGTAGCACCATCGAGACGACGTTAACTTTTGATTGTTGTCTTGAGCAGACATTTGAAGGCCCTGGTAGTAGTGCTGGAAGAACTTGGTTTGAACCGATGGTCGGAGGTGAGATCGGTCTACAAATTTCTGAGCCGATCACTTTTTGGGTGAGAGGAGATGCTTCTGGTTTTGGTCTAGCCGGCGAAACTGATCTGAGTTGGAACGCTATTTTCGGGGTAGATTGGTGGGTTAAACCCAATATTTCACTCAACTTAGCCTATCGTTTCTATGAGATCAAGTATGGGAATGGCACTGGTGATCATGCTTTTGAGTTTGAGCAAAATTTTAATGGCCCTTATTTAGCGGTAACCTTTCGTATTTAGTTAGAAGATTTCGTGAGGATAGACAAATTATTCTTGTATTTAACAATAGTACTTTCATGCGTAAGCCAATGTTCAAGATCAAATCTAAGATTACTTCTGTTTTAATGGCGGCTTTATCCGCTAGTCTCGTGGCCATTCCGGTCAAAGCGGCTGAAGAACTGTTTTTATCCTATGACTCGGTTCTCTTATCTGTAAAAGTGGCCTCTTTAGAAGCCTTTGCTAAAGAAGGGAAAATTGACACCGATTTACAGCTTTATTTAAGCCGTGCCAACGCCGCCGAAAAAGAAGAATTTCGTCAAATCCTCCTCAAGCGAGTGGATGTCAATCCTGTTTTATTATCCCGTTTTTTTAATAGTGTAATGGGGGCAGATATTCTTGAGCGTCTTGGTGAAGCGATTACCCTTCAAGGAGGCAGTAATGGAAAATACGCGCTGCGCGGAGCGCTGGTCACAGCCGCCTTTGACCCAGAAGGACTGACTCTACTCAATTTCCTGAAAAAACTACCCGTTAATATCGAGTTTCAAGGAGAAGAGGTGATCGACCTAGCTAAAGAGGCTAAAGAAGTGGTTCGAGCCACGGAATTCTTGGTCACAGAAATGCGTTCTTTGGAGCTTCAAGAAAGCAATGCAGATCCTAAAGTTAATTATTCTACCCTGCCCGATCTCCGTAAACAAGGCCCATATAAGGTGAGTAAGCAGGTTTGGCAATTGGTCGATCAAAGTCGTAACCGCCAGTTTTATGTAGATGTTTACATCCCACAACACGAAGGAGCCGAAAAAATCCCAGTCATTGTTTTCTCTCACGGTTTATCCTCTCGTCCGGAAGATTATGCAGTAGGACTTGAACACCTAGCCTCTTATGGATATCTGGTGGCTGCACCCCAACATATTGGCAGTGATACCATTTACTTACAAGAAATGCTGCAAGGCTATCATCGCAACATCTTTGACCTCAATGAATTTATCAACCGTCCTCAAGATATTAGCTATGTGATTGATGAATTGGAACGGCGCAATCCAACTAAATTTCAGGGTCGGCTCGTTCTGAACAACATCGGTGCGGCGGGTCATTCCTTCGGCGGGTACACAGTGTTAGGTCTTGCTGGAGCTAATATTGATTTTGAAAATCTACAACGGGACTGTGACCAATTGGATGTAGCTGTAGATATTTCGCTGTTACTCGAATGCAGAGCCTTAGAATTACCCCGCATGACTTATAATTTCCGAGATGAACGAGTTAAAGCGGTCTATGCAGCTAATCCGGTTAATCGCAGCATTTATGGCAAAAAAGGCATCAGCCAAATTTCGATTCCCACTGTTTTAGGATCGGGAAGTTATGATCCGGCTGCTCCGCCTTTCTTTGAGCAAGCAGCTTCTTTTACTTGGTTAACCACGCCCGATAAATACTGGGCAATGGTTGAAGGACAGGCGCACGTTAATTTCAATAACCTTGATCCAGGAATTACGAAAGCTCTCAACTCGGTTGGTCATCTAACTTTACCGAGTCAAACTTTGATTGGCAATTATGACCATGCCCTTAAACTCGCTTTTTTTGAAACTTATATCGACAAAAATGAGAATTATCGTCCTTATCTCCAGTCATCCTATGCTGAATATCTCAGTCAGGATGAGACGTTTAAATTAGATCTGATTAGCGAAGCTTCTTCCGATGAGTTAGAGGCAGCTATTAAGAATTTTAGATGATAGCCTTAAAAAACCTTTTTTGATTGAGCATTGATTTGACTTATGCGCTTATTTCCTTTATTAACTTTAACAGTGTGTGCATCCAATCTAGCACTCACCCCACTCGCTCTCACCCAAGAGCTTCCGTTTCCGGCAAATTCTACCTTTTTTACGGGGAATCCACCTATTTTGGTGAGTGCCGAGACTCCTGATTCTATAGTGGGCTGGCGATTCCCTCATTATTTTTTTACATTTAATGTGCCAGCTTCTTCGCCTGAATCCTTGGGCAAAGTTACTATTGCTCCTGAAGTGAGTGGTTTTGCGATCTCCTTTGACCTGTCAAAAACCCAAGCATTTCAGGGCACCAAAGAAAAGAAAGATCAGGCTCTAACGTTACAATCGGTTACCCAAGATCCAAAGACTCAAATGATTACGATCACTTTTGCTCCTCCCGTTTCCCCTGGCACAACTTTTACAATTGATTTACAAGCTTATCAAAATCCGCCTGAGGGGACTTACCTTTTTCGAGTTCAAGGGTTTCCCTCTGGAGATAATCCGATTGGGTTGGATCTCGGTGTAGGAAGTTTATCTTTTTATCAGTCGTTTTAGAAGGAGAAAAATAGAAGATGAACAACGCTTTTAAACATTTAGTAGAGATACGCTCCTGTGATTGTGACATTCATTCAAATTTACAATTAAGCTGACAATTGCCTTCAACTAGCCGCTCATTTTTAGGAAATATTATCAAAACGGAACTGAAAAATATTTTCTTTAAGTTTCAAGAAAATTTTAACGGGCTTGATCGGTCGGCAATCTTTCATTGTTAGCCAGGAGAACTATTAGGAGTGACTACAAGACTTAGGGGCTTCTCCTTTTGGAGAGCTTGGCTGGGATACAGAACAAGCTTTGTTCGCATGTTGATAGCTGTTTTGTTGATAGCTGTCTTGTTGACGGCTTGTCATCAAGTTTCTGTTGACCAACAATCGAATCAACCCGAACAACTCCAAGGAAAACTCCTGCTCTGGTATCCTTTTCAAGGAGAGCTGGCCACAATTTTTTGGGAGGGTCTTCAGGAATTTCAACAATTAAACCCATCGGTCGTTCTCATTGGCGAATATGTTCCCCAAAATGAACTCTCTTCACGATTGCTCAATCAGGCGCAAAACAGCTTAGGCGCGAGTCTGATCGTTGACTTCGCGCGGCAGATGCCAGAAATAATTGAAGCCGGACACATTCAACCAATTAATCAGGGGACGATTGACCTGTCTGCTTACTTTGTGCCGACGCTGACCCAAGTTCGCTATCAGGGACAAATCTACGGTGTGCCTTTAGGTTCTCAAATTGACGTGCTTTGCTATAATCAGGCGAAGATTAAGCAAGCTTCGAGTAGCGTTCAGACCTTAAGCCAACCCCCTACCCGATTAGAAGAACTGATTGAACGAGCGCAGAAGGGCTATTCAGTCGGTCTGGTTTCGACTTTTGAGGAGACCTTTTGGGGAATGGGAATTTTTAGCGCTCAATTCTTTGATAGTCAGGGCTTAATCAAGCCTCAGCTTGAGGGATGGGCGAAATGGCTTGAATGGCTCAGACGAGCTAATACCCAGCCCAACTTTATTCTCACACGTAGTAGAGACATTCTGCACAAAGCTTTTGCCCAAGGAAAGCTAACTTACTATGTCTGTAATTCAAGCGAGATCAGTGACTTGAAAAACAATCTAAAAGATAACTTGCGAGTTGCACCTCTACCAGCAGAACCTGAGCGAAGAGCTACTCCGATCCTTGATACTTTAGTAATGATCCTCAACCGTAGTGCTAGTCCAGATGAAACGCACTTGGCACTAGAACTAGCGAAGTTTCTGACTAACCCCGAACAGCAACTACAAGCGATCGTTCAATCTCAAAGCTTCATCCCGACCAATCGAAGCGTCAAAATCGATGAGGATCTATTGCCAAGAGAAAAGGTGTTATTGGAGCAGGCGAAAACATCTGTTGCCCTTCCCCTTGACGAGCTAGAGCGAATTATGCCGGTCTTTGAGCAAGGAGATCTTTTGTATCATCAAGTGCTCGCGGGCGATCTCGACTCATCAGAAGCCGCTAAACAACTTAGCGAAATCGTTAATCAACAAATCGAGCAAAAGGAGGAGTGAAGATGCCGATTGAAGAGCGTCTGCCGACTCTATTTGAAGCTGTTATTAAACATTTTCTTTTTTTCGGGCGTTCTGAGGTTCAATCTCAGCTGTTGGCGATCTCGCTTTCTCTGGCTCTGAGCTGGTTCCTCTCAAAATGTCTCTGGCATTGGCTTGTCAAAACCTTTCCTCAAGGAACTGTATTTATTTGGGGGGATGCTAGATTTTCTTTTCGTCAGTATCTTGCATTACTGCTTCAACATCTCGATTTTTCGGTGCTCAGTTTGCTTGTACTAAATTTGAGTCAAGAGCTTTTTCGGTCTCAAGATTGGAAAAGAGGACTTCTGAACGTTGCCCTGCGACTCATGTGGGTTTATTTAGGATATCGTTTCTGTCTAGCTTCTTTATATGCGGCGTTTCCTGTTGCTTCAGTTCAGCGGTATCATTACCGTCTTTTTGCCCCTTTATTTATTTTATATGTTCTTGGAACGATTAGTAATCTAGCTAATAATCTCGAACTCATCGCACAAATATCACCCTTTAAACTGTTTAATAGTCCATTTACTTTAGGCTCTATTTTTAGTTTGATTGCAGGACTCTATTTCTGGGTAGTAATTGTAATTCTTTTAGAAGATATCCTCTTCAAAATTTTAGAGACTGAAAATCAACTGGAAACCGGAGCAACACAAGCAACTTTATTGCTAATTCGCTATTTTCTGATGACTTTGGGAATTATTATAATTTTAGGCTATGTTGGCATTAATGGAACGGCGGTCGCGGCAATTACAGGAGGGCTATCGGTCGGGATTGGTTTTGGGTTACAACAGGTTGTTAGCAACTTTGTGAGTGGTATTTTATTATTGTTTGAAGGCGTGTTAAGACCGGGAGATATTATTGATATTGAAGGGCAAACTAGCGAGGTTACTAAACTAGGTATTCGGGCAACTACTGTCAAAATATTAAAAAATAATTCGGAAAGAATCATTCCCAATCAGACTTTTTTTACCAAGGATGTGACCACTTATACGGCTAGCGATCGCTTAGTTCAATGTTCAATCCGAGTTGGTGTTGGCTATGAGTATGATGCCAATCAAATAACGACTCTTTTCTTACAAATTGCTAACGAGCATCCGAAAATTCTGAAAAATCCGGCTCCTTTAGTTTTTTTGCTTAATTTTGGGGATTCCCATTTTAATTTTGAATTAAAGTTTTGGTTAAATGATATTAATCTTCAAACAGTAGTCATTAGCGATCTCAATTATGTAATTTTAGAGACATTTACTAAATCTCTTGTTGAGTCCCCTTTTCCTCAAAGAGAAATTCATATTCGGACTGGATAAGCGGGTGGTATTTTAGATAAAAAAAGAAATAATTTTCACAAAGACTTTTTGAATTTTATTACTTTTGTTAAGTGATTTGACAATGAAAAAATACTTCTTTCAGGTTCTTCTTGGCTAACTACAACTGTAGTGATAAGCTTTGATTCTCTCATTTTATCTACAACTGTAGAGCTATCTCACTATCCTATAGAACTAGGTTCGCTTTTTGCAACAAAGCTCCAATTTCTAATCATTTCATGAAAAGCTATTATACAGCCAGACACAGTAACTAATCATTTCGGGAGGAGAACGCTCAGCTATCTATCCAACCCTAAAGTTAATCTGACCATACCCTATGAACAAGACGCTTTTCCGTATTCTCTTTTTACTCTTCTTGATTGGAGTGGTCGCCGTTGCTGCTCTCCTGTTTACCCCCAAGCCTCTCTTTCAGCGAACTTCAGACTATGCACTGACCAGTCGATTAGCCGTAAATCAACCGAGTTATTACCCCGTTCAACAAACCCTCGCTCCGAAACTCTACCACCCGCTCGACCAGTGGGTAGGCCGCCTCATCCTACCGACCCCCGAAGAGTTTCAATCTGATACCTCACTGGTTAATGATTGGGCTTGGTTAGAAATTTATCAAGCTCCCTCTGACCAACAAGATTTAGTGGGCGAAAAGGTTCGATTGGGCTGGCCGCAATTGCCCTTACTAGAGCGATACTTGGAACTGGTGACGACAGACATTAAATTCACCGTCGCCGCTCAAAAAAGTGAACAGCAAGGCAATTTAATTCCAGTTCGTCTCAACGGCCGTTCTCAGGTAGGGCCACTACAAGCCTTAGCAGGGGCTAGACCTAACGATGATGTATTAGTCAGTTTTAAAAAAGCTCAGGTGACGAAGGCCGAGTCAACGACAATCCAGGTTGAGCAAATGCCTTTGATGGTGACGGGTCGATATATGGGCTTGGTTAAAATTCTCGGAGAAGCCCCAGCAAAATCCAAAGCTGATGTTCCTATGGCTTGTCCAGGTTCATCACCTTGCCCGAGCGAATTACTGCGCGTCAAACACTATAATCCTAAAACCAGCAAATTTGATGGCGTTGAAGAAGTGATTCGTATTCCTCAACAGCCTTTAGTCTCTGGCGGACGCTTTATTTCTACACCTCGTCAGTTAGCCGATTCAACCGAGGGTCAAGCCGGGTGGTATATCTATGGCGCACAAGGTCAAGACGGCTTATTCACCGTGCAGGCACTCCAACCGCGATCGCTATTTCAACTCAAGCCGACGGAAATTGTTTCTGGACTAGAGTCGGGTTCGTCTTACATTGCTCACGGCAATTGGAAAGATACGCCCGACCGTAAAGGAACAGCCCAACGGGTTTTGGTAAAGCCTCGTAGTAGTTTTCCCGAAGTTGCCATAGCAGAATGGAAAGAAGGCGATCGCGGTTTAGGAATTCACTTATTCGGAGGGATTGGAGGAAAAAAAGGCGAATCGGTCAAAGGGGGAACGGTGACTGGGCATTTTGCTTACTTCTTTCCCCAAGTAGTACGCGACCCTTTTACCCAGGAACTACAATGGGACATCTCCTACTATCAAGTCTATGCTCAAAATCCTCAAGGTATTTTATCGGGGAGTCAAAGCTGGGCGAATTATCTGGGGAATTTACAACGGGGGTGGCTTAATTCTCGTCCCACTTCCAATGTGATCATTAAATTAGATGTACTTCAGGATTACAAGTTCGGTGGCATTCTCCTATCTCCCTTGACGGAATTACAACGGCAACTAGAAATAATGATGGCCCGCTACCGTACTGGCGATGGAACGGGAAACTCCAGTGTTACCCCAGCAGCATCTTGTGTTCAAGATTCCAACCAAGCCCTCTACATCACCATTGAAACGCTGAAAAACCAGATTCAGACGAATGCCGCACTTGCTGGCTGGTTAAAAAATCATCCCGATGCTCCCGAAACACAACGCTTTCAAAGATTAGTGCAACTTGGCAAGCGCTTTGAGCAAGTTTTAGTTCCTAGGGGCGTAATCCGCCCTGATTGGCGGCAAAATGCCGAAATTCTAGCGGGAGTAGCAGGTCGCGAGCATTATTCTTTCACCGACCAAGATACTCTCGCTAATGCCCTTTTGAGTTGGCAGACGATCTTACCTCGCGTCGCACATGACACACTCAGCACAATTTTCTTAGAACAGGGAGCATCGCTTTGGTTTTTACGCACTAATCAAGTCGGTGGTTTTATGCCAGAGATCCTGCCTCTCGCTCCGACCAATCTCTTTGGAGAAGTACCGTTTCTTTCTTCTGCCTTACGTCGTATCTTTTTCTCAATGGTTCTCTTACCTGAGCGTCGAGAGTGGGGAATTACAGCTTTCTTGCTATTGATTTATGGCGCGATCGCTGTTCCAATTGGTTTAAAATCAGAATTTTTACAATGGCGACCGATTAAGCAAAAACCGCTCCAGGTCGTCAAAACTCTAATTTTCCTGTTTCTGAGTCCAGCACTATGGGAAGAATTGGTCTTTCGCGTGTTCCTGTTGCCCTACCCTGATGAACTCAACTCTCCTGTGATTACCTTTAGCTTGGCCATGTTGAGTTTAATTCTCTTTGTTCTCTACCATCCCTTAAATGCTCTTGTTTTTTATAAAGTTGGAAATCCGACCTTTTTTCAACCTGTTTTTTTGGGTTTAACTGCATTATTGGGAGCCACCTGTACGATCGCTTATCTGCTGACGGGTTCTCTGTGGACGATTACGGTGCTTCATTGGGTTGTGGTCGTTATCTGGTTACTTTGTTTAAACGGGTTGTCGAAATTCACACCGAAAAACAGCGCTCGCCTCGTCCAGCATTGATCATTTTTCAAAACTGGACAACGGGAGCAACGCCAAAAAGTTGGGCAAGAAATTTATAGGGCGTTGCTGAATAAACGGGATTGTCAAGTTAACTGAGTTATTGCCCAGTTGTTGAGAATGGACTAAAATTGAGTATTCTGAAAGCTTCGTCTTATCCTTAGCAATGTCAAAAAATTTTAACTGTATTCTCAATAAAATCCTAGCAAATCAGTTAACTTGACAATACCACTAAACGTTCTATCAATTACTTGGCGGCTTAGGACGGCAGATGGAAAAGAGTGATAGCGATGTTGGTGCGTGCGCGTAACGTACTTATGGCATCGCTAATAGATCCTGTTAAACCAAGCGATGATCTTGGGGTATGACAAAGATTCATGTGAAAATGGGCCATTTGGATATCTTTCTGAGTATTGTTACTTATGGCAAGACAAATTAAACTCATGGATATCCCTCAAAACCTCATTCTATCGTTGAAGAACTCTAAAACTTAAGTCAAAGTCTTCAGTGATTGAAAGTGTGGCTGCATGATCGTACTTTAGGGCAAATAATCCCTTTATCACATAAATCTTTGCCATACTCCAAGTACGATCATGCGAGATTAGCACGAATCTGATTATCTGGTTTTCTGTTAATCTGGTTCACCAAACCTTGCTCTCAGTGCCTCAACGATCACCGCCGTCATCGTCGTCCCCTGCCGTTTGGCTTCGGCTGCCCAATGCTGGCGCAGAGATTTAGGAACCTTTACGCAGAGATTAACTTCTGGCTCGGCTACCGCATCCTTCTCCATTACTGGCTTCTTACCAGATTTATGGCTTTCTGGTTCTCTGGCTTTCTTAATTAAATCTCCGAATTTACCTGCCATCACAAATTCTCTCTTATTTCTTGACCCAATGCCATATAGTCACTCCAGGCTTCCCGCAGTCGCGGCTCTTTAAGATCCCTAAGTGGAATTCCCTCTAAGGCGGCTTTTTGAAACCCTACGGTTCGACGGATCATGCTTTGAAAAACTGGAATTCCTCCATCGATTAAATCTTTCCGCATGACCTCTCCCTCCCGACTCGGATAAGGGGGGACGATCGTCAGCAAGGCTCGATAGTTAGCCGCCCCTAAATCCTTAACTGTCTCCAGCATCGGTTGAAGACTGATGATATCGGGAGTGGTTGGTAGGATTAACAGTTCGCAGCCTTTGGCCAACTCCTTCAAGTCGTCGGAGTTGGGACGGGCAGGGGTATCGATCACCACATAATCGGCACTGCTAATGATTTTCATGGCTCCACGCTCATCAGCGACGGTAAAGGGAAGCGAACCTCGTTCAGCCCACGAACAAGCGGTACGGTTCGGGTCGCCATCAACTAAAACCGTCTGCCCTTGCTCACTGAAATAGGTAGCCAAGTGGATAGCGGTGGTACTTTTCCCTACACCCCCTTTGTAGCCCGTAACAGTCAGAATTTTCATCGGTCAATCTGGTTAACTGGTAATCTGCCTTTCTGGTTGAGTGATGGAGTTTTCATCTCGTTAGCTACTTTCTGGCTTTCTTTAAAACCAGATTACTATACCATAAATGAAATTGTTCTGACTCCGAGGGAAATTCTTGACAAATATGGACAGCCTTATTAGGTTGGTCTATTAGCTCCACAATTTGTTGATTATTTTGAAGGCTGTCCATATTTGTCCGACATTTTTGGCTCCCTTCATTAATCTGGTTTTCTTTAAAACCAGAAAACAAGGAATGAAAGACCAGCTACTCATAATTTCAAAGGGTCGTCTTTGGCTTTTTCTAACGACTCAAACGGTTTTGAGTTTGTTGTGACTGAGGGCGTGGTTCAATCGAGGGTAACACTTGGCGAGGAATTTTCCTTCTCGATAGGATCATTTGTTCTAAGCGGTTAGATTAATTGAGAGAAATAAGAGATAATGGGAAATTGCTCAAGATCTCTCGTTATCTGTTAGGAAACC
>JBGTNM010000345.1:0-5936 GCA_041743025.1 Microcystaceae cyanobacterium | reverse complement strand
TTGTTTGTTTGCAGAGTTTGGGTTTGTATTTCCATATTTGCTACTTAACTTAAAGTTGCTTTTTGCTTTGCCACAATCTTCTCGAAAAGAGAGAGGTAGCGTGATGCTTGAACTGATGTGGCATATTCTTTTTCTGCTTTTTGACGAGCATGATAGCGAAGTTGTTGATGACGTTCTTTGTCTTTTATTACCCAAACAATTCCTCTGGCTAAATCTTCCGTATCACCATGGTTAGCGATATAGCCGTTGCGATCGCAATCGACTATATCTGCTAATCCAGTATGAGCAAACACGACCATAGGAGTACCGCAGGCTAAAGACTCGGAGGCGGTTTGTCCGAAGGCTTCCTGTAATGAAGGAGCAACCATCACATCTGCTGCTGAATAGGCTAATCTGAGATGAGCATCGTCTAAATGTCCTAAGTAGTGGACCAGAAAACCAAAATCGATTGGGTTTTCTGGTTGAGAAGCCCCAAAAATCACCAGTTCAATTTGCTTGTATCGTTGAGATTGACTTAGTTGTTTTAATGCTTGCTGAAGCAGGTGAGAACCTTTACGAGTATCTCCCGTAGCATCAATAGCACCAAAAAGAACTAACTGTTTATCTAGGGGTAATTTTAGCTCTTGTCTGGCTTTTTTTGAGTCATAGGGAGCAAACCTGGCTGTATCTAAGCCAAACGGAATAATCTCGATCGGCAATTCTCGAAACAGGGAAGAAGAGCGAGCGCATTCAGCCATCCAAGAACTAGGAGTCACAATAGTAAGGTTGAGATTTTGCCAGGCTTTTTGTTTGCGCTGCCATACCCAACGAGATAAATCGCGATCGCGATCGCTTTGCAGTTGAGGACAATTACCGCAATTATTTTGATAGCGATCGCATCCTAAAGTATAGTGACACCCCCCTGTAAACGCCCACATATCCTGTAAAGTCCAGACCAAAGGCCGTTTGAACTTCGATAGAGCTTCTACGGGTACAAAACCGTTACAAACCCAATTAAGATTGATAATATCGGGAGCAAATTGATCGATCCTTTTTAGCAAGGCATCGGGACACCACTGGGGCGAGAACATTTGTTGGCGATGGGGATAAAAATTAATGGGAATAGAATCTGCCAGCGATCGCAATTTGGCATATACTTTAGGTTCAGCAGTAGTGACAGTGCGATCGCTCCCTTTTTTATATTGAACTAGCATTTGTGAGTCTGCCCCAGCATTTTGCAAGCCTTGATGAATGCGATAGGTAGCGCGAGCGGCTCCACCAACTAGATCAAAGGCACTCAAGTGAAGCACTTTCATAAAAGTATTTTCATAAAAATTATTAAACTTAACTTTGGTTTTGTCTCATGCTTCTCAAGCAAAATGGAGCTATAGTCATGACCAATAACACACTTGCAAACATAATTATTATACTCAATAGGATATTTTCTATTAACATAGTTCTGCCTATAGTCTTTGTCAAAATACTTTCAAAGGTGCAAGAACTTAATAAGATTACTCCACAGATAAATAGATTAAGGGAAACGAAATCAGCTCTAGACATCATGGCGATCGCTCCCAAAATAATTCCCAGGGGAATAAAAATTATTCCATAATAAAAAAATTTGTAAGGCTTGATAAAAGAATGATTGAGGTGAACACTCCAATCATTATTAAGAAGAGATATATATTGGAAGAAAGCAATACTTGGATTCAAGTCAATAGAGTAAACATCTTTTAATTGGTCAATATAAAATCGAAGTTCTGAACCATTATAGGTAACAATCAAATGGTGGAGCTTAGTATCTTTAAAAACATTAGGAACAATTATTTCTGGCTTTGTCCCATTCTCGCCAGTAATAGGTGTACGCAGCCGAAAGACTAGATCGTTTCCCTCTTGCCCAAGAGTAAAGTTACGATGATAACCATCTTTTGAAAGCGAAATAATACGAGCCGGTCCAGTCTGTGTTTGTTCGGCTGTTGCCAGCTTAGTAATCAAGCTGAATTGAGAAGTTTTACGAAGTCTTTCAGTCAAGAAAGTAGCAGCAGTGAATGTTTCGAGCCAATTACTAGAAGTCAGAACAACGCCTTCAGTTTGAGCTTGAGCTTTTAAAGGCTGTTGGTGCCAAGATAATTCTGTAAGATTGCCTGTGCGATCGCGATAGCTCTTTTTTCCTTCTAACTGATAAAAAGCCACTAGTGCATCCCCAATAGCATCTGAAGGAAGGAAGCCAGAAAGTATCTGTTCTACTTCTTTTTTAGCGATCGCTCTATCAGCGATCGCTAAAAAAGAAACATATCCATTCCAAGGTCGATCTCCTACCTGCTCATTACCAACCAATAGTGGAAAAGACTCATCCCAGTTATGAAGATTGTTATAATTCAGCAACGCCAAAGAAGCTATAAAAGCTATGGTAGCGTAGCTAATAAATATGGCTGATAGCTTCTTGAGTGAAAAATATTTGTTTAACTCACCTAAAAATAATGAACTAAATAATTGAAAAGCGAGAAACCCCAAAAATCCACCCAAAGTATTTGCCTGTATATCTGTTAAGGTAGAGCTTCTAGAAGGTAAAAATGCTTGCAGTGCCTCCATTAAAAAAGAAAAACTAGCACTAGCAGCTAATATTAAAATAAGTGCTGCTATTCCTTTTAGCTGTCTTCGCTGACTTATACCTGCCAGACCAAAGCCAAAGGGAAAAAATAAAAGGATATTAGCTAGTACATCTTCTAAGTAGCTTGGATGGTAAAAACTTTTAGCAATTACATCCAGCGAAACATCTTTGATGAAAAAATTAAATGGAAAAAGAGTAACTAATATTACTATCAGAGAGCTGCAAATGAAAATTCCAGAAACCCCTTGCTCAACTCGTCTGTAAACATAGTTTTTGAAAGATTTATTAGCAATCTTGCGTGAGTTCATCGATAATCCCCGTTCTCTTAAATGAAGATAAAATTTATTATTACCAGCGAGTGGGGACTTTCTTTTTAAACGACCCAAAAGAGACTTCTTGGATATTTAAGACCAACAAGAAATTTATAATCAGTTCTTTAGACAACCTCGGTAGCATCAAATAAAACCATCTAATCATTTGAGCGTAGCAAAATATTTTTTCAGACCAACTTAATTTGACACGTTTTATGGACTTGAGATATTCAAAGAACCATCTCCATAATGGTAGTATCATCTTTTGCTTATTTGTCTGATTGAACCACATATTATATTCATAATAACTATTGTGTTTCCTTGCCGATGTCTCCTGATGATCTCTATAGAGAAAAAGATGTGCGGGAATCTCGTAAAACTCTCCATTTAACGCAAGTTCTCCGAGCAAAATTGCATCAGAGTTAAGATAACTTCCAATCAGTGGTGTTGTCTTAAGAATGCTTGCCCGTATTACCCCAAAAATGGGAGTCCATCTATCACCTCCAGGATGGTCGTCAAATGTTTCGATATCTAATTTTGCTTGTGAGGTATTGATAGTGTCCTTTGTTAGCGTTGACGAGGAGGTATCATTGACATACTTTTTAGATTCAGATACTCTCTTACCAGAACCAAGGTTGCCAAAAAACATTAGATCTAAATAGCGTTGAAATCGTTCTTGTGGTTTTGTTGAATTGAGATTAAGAAGTTCGGAAGATGACTTTCTGATTTGCTGTCCTTGCTCGTCAACAAACATGACCTGAGAATAACATAAAACTACAGAAGGTAGTCGTTCAAGCACCTCAAAGCAACGCTCTAAATATTCGGAAGCATATAAATCGTCATGAGCAGCCCATTTAAAGTACTTGCCAGTAGATAACTCAAAGACGCGGTTGTAATTGCGGGCAGCGCCAATGTTTTCTTCGTTACGATGGTAACAAATTCGTTTATCTCGATCAGCATATTCTCGACAAATTTTTTCAGTGCTATCTGTTGAAGCATTATCGGCAATAATTACCTCAAAATCTTTAAAGGTTTGAGCTAATATTGAATCTAAAGTATGTTTGAGAAAGTTTTCACCGTTGTATACTGGTAGACCAATGCTAATAGATGGTTTTTTATTGCTCATTTAAACTTTTTTATCTCCATAAACTATGTTAAAAATATCCTTAATTTAATGATTTAATGAAAAAGCTACTCTTCCAAAACTACTTCTTTATAAGTGCCCGACTTAACAAGTTGACCTTTCTCTAGCAAATAAATTCGATCACAATGTTCTACCGTTGTTAGTCGGTGAGCAATTGTAATTATTGTTTTTGTTCCAGTTAAAGCTTTGATAGCATCTGTTACTAAATGCTCAGTTTCGTTATCTAAAGCCGAGGTTGCTTCATCCAAAACCAAAACCTCTCGCTCATGATAAAGTGCCCTGGCAATTCCAAGTCGCTGGCGTTGACCACCCGACAACATAACGCCCCGTTCGCCAACACAGGTGTCAACTCCATCTGGTAGGCTTTCAACCATCTCTGAGATTTGTGCCAACTGGATTGCTCGATCCAATTTTTGCCGATCAATTAAATGATCTGGGACTCCGAAGGCAATATTACGCTCGATTGTGTCGTCAATCAGAAAAATGGATTGAGGAATATAGCCAATTAAATTTTGCCAAGAACGCAAATTAGTATAAATTGAGATTCCGTCAACTGTAATATTTCCTCTTTGCGCGGTTAACAAGCCTAGGATAACGTCAACGAGAGTTGTTTTGCCTGCGCCAGATTTACCAATTAAGGCGATCGACTGCCCCTTTTCTATAGTCAAGGATAAACGATTTAAAGCATTTCCGGCAGCGTTGGGATAGCGATATACAACATTATCCAAAATGAGTTGATGAGAAAAATCGAGCTTGGCAATCCCCCGCTCGACATTGATTGGTACTTTAGGTTTGACAACAGCCGAATCTATTTGAATATCTGATTTCGGACTTGACTCTATAGATTCTAATTCTTTGAGATCGGTATAGAGTTGAGTCAGACTAAAACCAGAATTTTTCAGCGTACTTAACCCATTAGCTAAACCGCTAAATGCAGGAATCAATCGAATTGAGGCTAACGCGAAAATGCTTAATGTTGCAGTCAAATCTTTAATGTCACGGTTTAAGATGAGATTCACAACCGTAAAGCAGATTAAAAATACAACTAACAGAGTCTCGACCACGAAACGGGGAGAAAGCTTAAATGCGTAAAAATGGATCGATGAATCGGCATGTCGCTGTGCTTCTGCAACAACTTGTTCTTCAAAAAAAGAAGAACAACCGATAACACGATTTTCTTTGAAGCCTCCTAATCCATGATTAATTCCGCGGATAATGCCCCAGTGAGACTCATAAAGCTCTCTTGCCCAAAAAGCCATCTTACTTTTAAAAGAATTAAACAATAATATTAGTGGCAAAGAGATTAAAAACAGACTTAATACAGTAAAAGGATTAGCATAACAAAGCAGTAGACTGATGAAGACGATTGTAATAGCGTTAGAAGTAGAAACCAAAAGTGTGCTTAAGATTGAATCAGAAAATGCAGTGCTTAAATCAGACACATTGTGAATAATTTGAGCGCTGTTTTTACTAGTATAAAAAGTATAGGGAGCCCCTAAGTAAGCGCTCATCAACCGACGCAGTAATTCCTTTCTTTGTATGTAACAAAATCTGAAAATTTTTGTCTGTATCTGCCAACTGATTAATGACTTAATGCAGAAGATAATAGCGATGCAGAGTCCAATTAAAGCAACGAATTTTGATTCTTCACTGAATCCTAGGCTGGTATAAGCCAGGTTAAGCAAATCGTTTTTTTGAATTAGATTGGGGGTGCTTGCTAAGACAATAAAAGGACCAATAATCCCAATCCCAAAAACTTCTAGAATTGATACAAGTGTAAAAGCGATAAACCACTTGACTAAGGTAATAGTTTTGCATGGCAAAACATAGAGAAATTTCTGTAAATATTTCATGCTGGAATTTTTTGGAGCTTGATTCAGATGAACATTCA
>JBGTNM010000344.1:0-11951 GCA_041743025.1 Microcystaceae cyanobacterium | reverse complement strand
GGTGGAATCGCTCGAATTTCGTTGGTGGAATGAAGAATTACTGGTACAAAAGGCTTTAGAAAAGCCTTTATTGGGCTGGGGAGGTTATGGGGATAACCGCGTTTATAATGAAGAGGGCAATCAGCTGACAAGAGCAGTTGATAGTGTCTGGATCAATACCTACGGCAATCGAGGTCTTGTCGGGTTGGTGAGTCAGTATCTATCTATGTTTGTGATTCCTGTTCTTTATTTCTTTTGGCAGCGCTACCCTGCTCGCACTTGGTTCCATCCTAAAGTGGCTCCCGCAGCAGTTGTTGCTGTAACGGTTGCTTTTTATATGTTGGATTCTATGTTAAACAACCAACCAAACCCTGTTTTTACCTTAGCGAGTGGTGCTTTAGTAGGCATTTCATTGGCAAAAAATCCCACTCGTCAGAAGTCCTTGCGTAAGACTAGCTATAAAGGTAAATATATTCCCCGGACAAGACCAATATAAGTTTCGTTGATTAAAACAATGATTTTAAATGATTCTTCAGAAGATTTAAATCCTATTTTTTTAGTTGGATCTGAACGTTCAGGAACGACTGTTTTGAGATTAATGCTTTCTCACCATACTCAAATTGCTTGGTGTCAAGAATTTGAGTATGTTGTTGATCGCGTTACAGATGATGGCCAGTTTCCTAACTTAGACCAATATTATGAGTGGTTAGAAACTCACCGAGTTTTTCAAGCTAGAAGTTTTTTAATAGATCGAAACTTAGATTACTGCCAATTAGTGAATAGTTTTTTATACCAACAAAAGAATCGTGATGGCAAAACTCTAATAGGAGCAACCGTTCACCGTCATTTTGATCGATTGCTGAAAATTTGGCCAGATGCTCGTTTTATTCACCTGATACGAGATGCGAGAGATGTTGCTCGTTCTTGTATTAGTATGGGATGGTCTGGTAACGTTTGGACGGGAGCTAGGCGATGGGTAGAGGCTGAACAATTGTGGCAAAAGCTCAAAACTCAAATTTCCGCAGAACGCTATATTGAGATAACTTATGAAAACTTGATTGAAACTCCTGAAGAAGTGTTGACAAAACTTTGTCATTTTCTCGGTACAGATTATCATGAAGCTATGTTAAGCTACCCTCAAAATACGACTTATGAATTACCCAATTCAAGTTTCATTCAGCAGTGGAAACATAAACTGTCTGAACAGGAGGTGCAATTGATTGAATCGAGAGCTAGCGATCTTCTTCAAGCTAATGGATATCAACTCAGTGGATTACCTCCACTGACTGTTTCTTCAATGATGGTGTTGCAACTTAAATTACAAGACTGGTGGAGTCGAGTAGCATTTCGAGTTAAGCGTTTTGGATTAGGATTATTTATCGCTGATTATTTATCGCGAAACTTAAAGATAAAGTCTTGGGAAAGGCAAATCCAACTAAAAATGAATGAAATTTCTAGCCGTTACCTTAAATGAGATTTTCGGTTCTTTCGAGCGTCAACTTAAATTAAAAATCATATTCAAAAGTTTCGATGTCTTTGGCATATCTTTCACGAATCAAATTTTTGGCTCTATTGGTATAGTAATCTTTATAGCTTTTGCGGTTCGTCTGATTTAAGTGTGGAAGCTCTGGCGTTTCAGAAATTCCTAGTTTTTCAAAAATCAGAGACAGATCTTCCTGAAAATTTTCAAATTTACCCATGAAATTAACCAGTAATTTTCCATCTTTATCAGTAATGAAAGAATATTGTGATGCAAAATGTCTGTCAGCGTAGAGATCTGGAATGGATGCCACAGCCTCAACAAATTCTTCAAAGGGCATATTGGCTCGAAACAATCCGTACTCACTAAACCCTATGTTAATTCCTTTATAATACCCTCTTTTGTTAAAATCTTCACTATTTTGGCTCTTCTAGACTGAGTATGATAAATTACTAACAAAAGCACCAATTTAATAAGACTCTTCTTCTAAAATTATCAAAGTTTGTTAGTCCATAAGCTCTCCTCTTAATTAACTTAATTTTTTGGTTTATTCCTTCTACTGCTCCTTGAGTTGTTCGATGATCAAAATAGGCTAAAATTTCATCGATCCATCTTGTGATTGTTTGACAACTTTTTGGGAAATACTGATAAGACGATTCTGTCCATTCTACCATTTTGTCAAAGGCTTCGTCTCTGGTTATTTTACTGGCAATGGCAAATATCTCTCTTATTTTTTCTTTTTCTTCATACATCTCCATGAGTTCTGGTGCTACTTTTCTGACTTCTTCCAACTTTTCTTTTTCCGATTCACTCAGCTTTTCTTTTTTCTTTAATAACGGGTATTTACTGTGGGTTATTCCTGCTAATTTCTCTTGCTTTTTCTGCTTATTTTTTAACTTTTCTATTTGTCTTTTTTCTGTCTTTCTTCTGCTCTTCTGAAAAAACTTTATGGCAATTTTTACATCTAAGTAGATTAAATTTCAAAATTGCTTTGGTTAGTAACTCTTTTTTATTATTAAATTGTCATAACTACTCTAGAAGAGCCACTATTTTTTATTTTGTCGCAATAGCAAGATACTAGTCTATCCCAAGGATTTCTAACAAAACAGAATTTCCAATAGTTTTCGTAGAGAGTTAATTGCTCTTTCTTAATAGAAGGGAATTGTTGAGTGTTAATTATCGCTGAAACATTTTTAACGCCGGACAATTTACCAAAAAGTTTTTTGCAAGTTGAATTAGCGACTTTAGGTATCGCAAGATATATCCCTTTATACTGAGGTAGAACCAGTATATGAGTTTCTGGCGTTTTTTGTTGAATTTTTCTATTCAAATATTTTAGATTTTTTTCTATGCCAGAATTATCTAATCCGAAGCGACTGAGTAATTGCTTGAATAACTGCTTACTTTGCCGTTTGAGTTTTATGAGATCGGTCATTAGTAAATCTTGAAGACAAGTAACTTAAGTTTTAACTGTATACTACATGACTAGCTTGACTTTTGGCAAGAGCTTTTCAGGATCGGGTTCTGTGCCATCACACCTAATTTTTTCTCAATCTACCTACTGTCTGCTTTCGTTTATTTGAGATTAAGAAATTTATCTAACGCACCCACCATTTGGGGAGGCCAGCGACGGATGTTTTTGACCCAAGTTAAATCTTGATAGCGCTCGTCCATGCCGACAGCAGCCACCCAATTACTTTCGGCTTCTCCTTGCTGGCCTTGTTCCCACAAAATGGCAGTCAGGGCCACTCTCATATCGGGAAACATGGGGTACTTACGAACGAGGTTGCGGATCTCGGCGATCGCGTCTCCCCTTTTGCCCAGTTGATAGATAGCCAGAGCAGCGTTAGCGCGAGCAAAGGCGAAGCTTGGAACGATGGCGGCTGCTTTTTGATAATCAGCGAGTGCTAACTGCCACTGTCCGAGTCCCCCTTCGGCATTGCCACGATTGTTATAAGCCATTGCATCGTGAGGGTCAAGCTCTAAAACGTGGTTGTAGTCGGCGATCGCTTCAGTGTAACGTCCTTGTCCCTCAAGGGCTGTCCCGCGATTTAAATAGGGGTCGCTCGCGTCGGGGGCCAGGGCAATGGCTTGATTAAAATCGGCGATCGCGCCTTCAAGCTTGTTTTGGCTGACACGGCAGCTACCTCGATTGCTCCAGACAGCCGGATTGGCGGGAAATTCTTCGACTAACTGCGACCAGTAGGCTTCTGCTTGGTCAAAATTCCCCTGTTGGGTGGCTTCAAATGCCTTTTGAGCGATCTGCTCGCCCTGCTGTAACTGTTCCTCGCTCAGAGACGGCCCTGTTGTCTCTTGCGCTAGGGCCGCGGGAACAGAAGCGATGCCCATCCACAAAAAGCAGGCA
This sequence comes from Microcystaceae cyanobacterium, assembly GCA_041743025.1. GTDB lineage: Bacteria > Cyanobacteriota > Cyanobacteriia > Cyanobacteriales > Microcystaceae > JBGTNM01. The sequence continues at coordinate 8,127 of JBGTNM010000344.1, read as the reverse complement.
ATACACAAAATCGAGTGAAGGATTTTTGTCTTCATGGCGGTTGTATTGTTTCTTAACATTATGCCTGACTTTACATTGATCGCGGATCGTTAATGATTGATAATAGTTCAGCGCTCGTTGATCGCCCGTTATGACTTTAGGCATTTTCTAGAAACAGATACAGCAAAATGAATGAACTTTGGTTTCGCTCTCTAGCTTGGACAGATTATCGTCTGGCAGTCTTGTTTACCGTTGGCATTCCCTTGGTTTTAACCGTTTGGTCATTTGTCCGGCGCACCGAAGCGATTAACCGCCTGCTGATCGTTTACTGGCGAGTCGCTAGTTTACTGCTGATTGCCGTCTATTTAATGGCGGCGGCCTGGGGAGAGGACAATACGGTGTTTGAAACACTCTGCGGGAGAATCGGGTTTATGGCATCTTGGGTTGCTCGCATTTTGATTCCCCTTTCACTCTGGTTTTGGGTCGATTTAAATGACGAAATCAAAGATTCGCCGCCTAGTTCTCTCAAATTAGCCGTGACCTCTTGGCGGTGGGCCGTGACCGTTTATTCGAGTTTGGGCGCGATCGCCACCCTCCCCTTTCTCTCTTGTGCCTTTTCGGCCAGTGCCTTAACAACGCCTTTTTGTCAGGTTTGGTTGGAAGCTCCCTTAAATTACCGAGGATTGTTCCATCAAGAGGCAACGGCAGGATTTTTGGGCTTTTTAGGATTGCTGGGCTTGACCATTTATCTGCTGTATTTTATATACTTTCTTCTGGCACGATTGGGTAAGCAAGGGCGATCGGCATTAGAGCAATAAGCTTTAAAAGGGAAAGGGGAAAGTAGGATGGGCACTGTCTCTAAAAAGCTTGAGAACTATACCATAGAAATGGTGGGCGATGCCCACCCTACAATGATTTGATAGATTGACTTGGCGATCACTTTTATCTTGGCAATTGGCTTGTCCTAGTGGGTCGGCGACGCTCCTGAACGGCTGTTCCAGACAGCGCCGTTTTAAGCTCCACCTGACCTCCTTCAAATGTGCCCTCAATATTAACGGGAAACGCACCAGGTCGAGGTATAGAGCGAATCGAAAACTCAGTTTTACTTCCTTCCACTTGTCCTGTCCCACTGAAAATTTGCTCACCCGTAGCTCGATGAATCAAAATATTTAAAAGATTGGGCTGAGCAGCAGGAGAGGTAAGTAAAAGGAAGGCTGTAGAGTAAGAGCCAGTTTCCTCATTTTTAGTGGCAATTACCCCAGGAAATGCCTTGTGGGTTTGCCATGTTTGGACAGATTCTTGATGGGTGAACTCTCGGTTGAAAACCAGCATCCAATTATTCCGTCCACACTGAATTTGATACAGGCTATTTTCTGCGTACTCAATGCCAAATGGCTGAGTGGCAAGAGACTGCAAGCAAACGCCAGCTTCAGCGTCACTGGCTTTAGCCACTTGCATCAAACGAGCAGCCTTACCAGGAATCTGTAAGTACTCACTGCTATTAGGAATTTTTAGGTCATTTCCTGCCAAACCCAGTCGATGAGAGATCAGCGCTGCCGCAAATTCAGCTTGTGAGGCGGCTAGTCCTGTTGCCCTCGCTCTGACGCTAGAAATCGCTGCAAGAGTACGCTCATTGCCAATCCGTCCCAGTCCCTTCATGACACTCGCCAGCACACGTTGATCCTGAGTTTGACTATTCTTGAGCAGAATTTCGACGGCTTCAGGCGTGTTAACCTTATACAAAGCGAGCGCTGCTAGGTGTCGAATCTCTTGGGATTCTTGCTCATTTTCCAGTAATCGTTGAAGCTCAGTCGCTTTATTCGGAAAATTAGCAGATGGTAAAAGATTGATAGCCTGCATCCGGGAAAAAGAAGTATCTCTGCCGGCAGCAACATTGCGGATCAGATTAATCTGGTCTGGTTTCAGAGTCAGATCTTCAGAAACGCCTGAGACAGGTGCAAACGGTAAAACAATATTAACTGACATGATTTTTCTCCTATCTTTTTATATTTGGCAAGCCGCTCTAACCCGACAGTGATCTCTCATGTTATTGCCTTGACCAGTTGTCAGTCTGCCGCTATTGGGAATGCTGGGAAACATGAGATTAGTCGCGTCATTCTTAACGTGTTCAAGTCCCAGGTAATGACCGACTTCATGGGCTAAAACAAACCCTGTATCATTGCCAAAGCCTTCAATCGCCACAACGCTACCATTCATATCCTTATCACTCTTATCGCAAGGCCCATCGACCGCCGAAAGTCCAATGGTGGTTCCTGCATAAGTCAGGACAAAAAAGACATCGAGTCCATCATTAGGGACAGACCATTCATGGGTAAGATCCCTCGCTTCATCGTCGCTATCAATATGTTCGCGCCCATTTGCCTCTGCTGTCGTGATGGAACAGCGTTCAACACGACCGATGCCTACGTTGACGGTGGCGTAAGTATCGCGAGCGAATTGCACAGCAGCGTCAATCTCTTGTTCGTCAGCATCTGAAAACCAGCCATTTTGATCAGTTCCTACTCGAATCAGATTGAGATGGATATGTCTACCTTCGAGAAGACGAGCTTGTGTTAAAAGTGAGAGTTGTCCTCCCTGCGGTACTCTGGTGTAACCGTATACATTCCCGATGACTGAAATGTTACCTGACGCGCCAATACAGCTTGCTAACTGTCTCAGGGATATCATGGTTATGCCTCTCCTTGGTTCGCTTTCAACGTGTTAACTTCTGCTACTAATTGCGAAATCGTCTTCTGCTGTTCCTGGAGAGCTTTAGTCAGGACGGCGACGATATCCATTGGACTGAGGCGATCGCGCTCAGAACTTGCTACCAAATCGGGGACATCTTCGGCGATAAAGCCGATGCGCTGCTCTTTTTGGTCATCAGCTTTGTAGTGGAATTTAACCGCGTTTAAGCCTTGCAGTGCTGCCATTGCTTCTTGACCCGAAAGCTCGGCAACATTTTCCTTAAGTGCGATCGAGGAAGCCTGAGTTAAAGTGCCTGTAACCTGTACATTGCCCTCAATTTTCACACCTCCTTTAAAGCCTTGCGATTCGTTGATAACCAATTGGTCATCACTGCTATGACTCATCGCGTGGTGATATACATTCACCGTTGAACTTTTAACGGAGGGATCGGAGAGGACAATATTTCTGGCAAAACAATGAATGCTATCTCCTTTACCACCGATATTGACTCCGTAATACCCAGGAGCAGTAAGCTGATTTGTGACTTGTATGTTCTGACAACTCAAATAGCCATTTCCACCACGAATCTCAGCAGAGACAATTGAACGACCAACTTGCTGAGACCACAGATTAGCTTTTCCATCTTCGGCATACCATACCCATCGCTCCCCATCTCCCTTTTTGCGATCGCTGAAGGAAAACCCTCCTCCTGTGCCACTACTATGAATTTCGTTACCTTCAACATGAAGGGGACGAATAGGATTAGTAGTACCAATGCCGACATTGCCACCGGGTTTCACCACTAAACGATAGTTATTATCCCAAACATACCAACCCTGTGAATTGGTACCAACCTGCCATGACGGATTACTGCCAGATTTGAACAAAATGTCTGCTTCCCCATTGGGATTTTCGATAGTAACAGGCCCACTTCCAACAACGTGCAGTTGGTTGGTTGGATTGATTGTGCCGATACCGACGTTTCCTTTGGTGTTGACGGTAAAAAAGGGCCCGCTAAATTGGCTATTATCGTGCCAAAAGATGGAGAGTGGGCTTTCAGGTTCGTAGGAACGGGGCCCCGAAATGTGCCAGTAACCATGGAGATTCTTCAGATTGAGAGCGGCAGAACTTGGCTCTAGACCTCGGTCAATGTCTACATCGGTTCCTTCGACAAGAACATAATTGTCAATGAGTTTAATATCGCTAGCCATGAGATTACTCCTTTTTTTGGTGTTGAGAAATTGCGTTTTAAGGCGATCGCCTATCTCTGCTCAATTCATGGGGGAGCGATCGCTGTTTGACCCCAAGTGAATCTTTTTGACGACTGTTCGGGGATGAGAATATCTCATTGGGGTAGATAGAGATATCCTCTGATTGCTCTAATGAAGGGTCTAGCCTTCAATTAGTCGCAACAATCTTAAGTGAGAGACGTTGATTTAGCACTCTCACTGGGGGGAACTTCTGCGTGGAGCAGGGCAACTTTAGAATTGGTAGAAGCATGAACTCGAACGCCTTTGAGGTCTCTGGGAAAGGCTTTCCAGACATACTTGACTCTGATAGGCGTAATCACCTGAGCCGCCTTTTCCTGGGGAGGAGTTGCCACAAAATCAAAGTCATAAATCCCATCTGGCGGTGCTTGGACATAGGTATAAGGCACTAACTGAGGATTCGACCACCCCGCCGAGGAGACTGTACCCAACGCAACGATATCTAGCTGAGAGGGAAAACTTTTCAAAACGCCCAGGTTGACCTCAGTGATTTCTAGAATGCTTTGCTGCGTTGGTTTCGATGGTTTATTTTGGACAATTGTACTGTCGGTGAAGGCAACCCGTTCGGGTTGGGCATTCAGTTGAGTCGTGTTAACTGGTTCTAGTGCGGTCATGATTGAAATCCTCTAAATAGTTTGTTTTCTACGGCATTAGATGTTCTTTAACCTGTTTTCTTTGAGCCACTACTGACTTTCTTTTCAGGTTAACTTAGTTCCAATTCTTCAACATTTTGCCCGTTAGAGCCAGTTATTTAGGGCATTTTAAGCAATTTTCTTTTGAGGCGGCTCTAAAAGTAAAAGCCAGTCTCAATGAGGCTTTGCAGTGTTTTAATCCCTATGTAAAAGATGGCTGCTTAAGCTGCCTAAAATTGCTGGTCAATCGCTAGGGTTATGTTAAGTAGTCGTGCAAAATAAATTTTCTAGTAGGAGTGTCAAAATCTTGTTCTAATGTAAACAAAGCCTGCAAACTCAGGAATTTAGGAGTTGAATAAGATAGGCTGAAAGAAATAGCGATCGCCCAAGCGGATGAAGAACCCTCCAACGACATCGGAACTTTCCCTCTACCAACTCGCTCACACCCTCGAATCTCAACCCTCTGTGGTCACGGTGAGGACGAGTACTTTTAAAGCTTTGGTCGAAACTCTCATTTCACTTTTGATTGAGCAGCAAATTCGGGCAACAGTTTGGGTCAAATTACCCTTGACTCAAGCCTGGTTGGAAAGCATCGATAAATATCACCGGCAGGAACTAGCTGATCGGATCTATTTGTGCAGTATTAGTAAAGGGAATGCTCACACCACAACGGTTCCGGCATCGGCTACCAACATGACATCGATTGTTTTAGAAGCAAGTTCCCAACTCAAACGAGAACATTTTGTCCTCGTCGTGTCGCCTCATCTATGCAGTTTAATTCTGGCTCAAGAACTGCCGAGCGTCTCCACAACAGAGCTTTCTGTCCTCAATATTGAGACTTCTCAGGTCAAACTGCTCTATACTTTCAATCCCACGGTTGTTGAAAGCATTTTAGCCGAAATTAAACAAGCGATCGCGATTACTGACACCACACCAGAAGAACTTTTAGCCGACTCAGTCCCGGCGTTTCCCTTGCCTCGTGTGCTTGATGCCAATTTCTTGACCTACCTGTTACGAAAACAGTTGCAAGAAGCGGAAACCGTCGAGCCACCGCTCTCTCAAGTCAAAAGGGAAGCGGGAAAGTCTCTCTTAGCTCAGTCCAATTTTAACGAGGACTTTCTCAAAGAGCTAACGCGGGAATTGAGCATTCCACTGACCAACTTAAAAACAGCTCTGAGCCTGTTAGAGTCAATGCAGCACAAACGGGAACCCCGCCAGCGATATCTCATGTTACTTCAACGAGAGTGCGATCGCCAAAGTTCTCTCATTGCTGGATTGCAGGAATGGACTCAATTGAGTAAACCGATTGAAGGATCGAGTGCCGCCGTCAAACTCGAAGACTGCGTTCCTGGCATTGTCAGTACCTACCAACCCATCGCTGAAGAAAAAGGCATTTTGCTAGGTTATACAATTCCGGCAGGATTTCCGGCGGTTGCCTGTCCTGATAGCTGGTTGAAGCAAATTTTACGCAACCTCCTTCATAATAGCCTGAAATTTACGCCTGCTAGTGGCCGAGTTTACGTCCAAGCTTCTCTGCAAAATAATGGGGTAGAATTGACGGTCAGCGATACAGGGATTGGCATTGAAAACAGCGATATTCCGAAGATTTTTGCTAGCTTTTATCGTGGACGCAATGCGACTACTGACGAAACGGCAGGCGTGGGATTGGGACTAGCTATCGTCCGAGATTTGATTCAACGCTGTGGGGGTCAAATTTCAGTCACGAGTCAGGTGGGAAAAGGAACGCTCTTTAAGATGCTCTTTCCTATCGTCGGTTAGTCTTAGAAACCCATTTTCTTGAACAAAACGGGTTTCTAAAGGATTTTCTCTAATCCGTAAACGAGAGATTGCAATTGCGTGACTTTGCGGATACCTAGCAATACTCCAGGCATATAGCAGGCGCGATCGCTTGTATCGTGGCGCAGGCTGTAAATCTCTCCAGATGCGCCAAAAATGACTTCCTGATGGGCAATTAATCCCGGTAGACGCACGCTATGAATGCGAATGTTATCCCCAACAATTCCCCCTCGCACGCCACTCAAGGTTTCTTGAGAGGTTACGGCGGAAACATTGTAACTTTTTCCTAATCCAGAGAGCATTTGAGCGGTTTTGATCGCTGTTCCGCTCGGTGCGTCTGCTTTTTGGTTGTGGTGCAGTTCGATAATTTCGACGTGATCGAAATATTGAGAGGCAGCAATGGCTGCTTGTTGTAGCAAGACCATCCCTAGCGAAAAATTCGGTGCAATCAGGCAACCTGTGCTAGCTTTTTCCGCAAATTCGGCTAAGTCTTGGATTTGTTCTGGGGTTAAACCCGTCGTTCCGACCACCGGACGGACACCATAGGCGATCGCGCTGCGGATGTTATCATATACTCCTTTAGGATGCGTAAAATCTACCATGACTCCCTGTACTTTCTCCTGGGTTGCCAGCACTAAAATACTCTGTAAATCATCGATAATGGGAACTTCCAACGCCCCACAACCGACTACCTCTCCCACATCTTGCCCTCGATACTGAGAGTCGCGATCTACTGCGCCGACGAGCATCATGTCTTGCGCTTGAGCAACTGCTTTAATGACTTCGCGCCCCATCTTGCCAGCAGCTCCGTTGACGACGACGGGAATGGGAGAATCTGTTGTCATTTTGTCTACCCTGAGAAATGATCGCTTGCATTTTTGTATTTTATATTAACCGTTCTGGGTATTCTACTGACATTGACGGCTGAGAACTAGCTGTCCGTTGCCTAGACGATAAACTCCTTGGGGTTCGACAATCGGATCACCCATTTGCCAAGAACGCGAGGACTCCTCGTTAGGAACGCTTCGCACGTCTCCGGTGGGGTAAGGCGATACAGAAGCGTCTCCCGGACGGATGGGCAAACCTCCCGAACCCGTAATGATAAACGTTCCTACTTGTTTGCGATTGGGAGCGACGCAGCTATTGGCAATGAGATTGTCTGTATCGAGAATATTTTCGGGTAATTCTGTCAAACTGTTGCGAATAAAGGTCAAATCTGGTAAAATAATGATACCAGCGAGCGCCCCACTGGCGTTGATATCGACTCTGCCGTTGTCATCGAGATTGTCGGGGTTGGTGTTGGGGGGAGAGCTTGAAAATCCTTCTCCAAAAAAGATAGGCGTGTTGACGGTAATGTTGCCTCCTTGACCGTCGCGTGCAAAGGCGAGGATGTCGCTATCATCGAAAGCAAGGATAGAATCAGCCGTCAGAGTAATGTTACCGCCGCCTCCTGCACCACTGGCGACGTTGGTACTAATATCGCTGTCACCTTGCAGGCGCATGGTTTGGGCAGTAATGGCGATCGCTCCTCCAGAAGCTCGTTCTGCCGAAGTAGTAATATCGCTATTGGTAGCTTGAAACGCTCCACTTGCTTGAAGGTTGATGTTGCCTGCGTTGCCTGTTCCTTGGGATCTAGCATTGATTTGAGCGTTATTGAGGGTGAGCGATCGCGTTTGTAAATCGATGTCACCGCCTTGTCCAATACCTGTTTGAGTGACGGCAGTAGAAATGGTACTGTTGTTTAAAGTGACATTATCAGCATT
>JBGTNM010000343.1:0-2773 GCA_041743025.1 Microcystaceae cyanobacterium | reverse complement strand
CATTGTTCTATGGCAGCCCCAAACCCGTGTAGGAGGATTAACGGTGGTTTGGCTATCTGAGGGGTTACAATAGGATGCAAGTATGTATAGCGAATTTGCCAGCCTCGCCATATCCAGTCTCGCTGCCGTCCGATTCGTCTTTCCCAAGGTGTTGTTTCTCCCACAAGCGTTAGTCTGTTATAAAACTTTACATATTGTCATTTTACCGCGTGAGTCGGAAGGCTCTCGCCTCTAGCGACGAGATGGGAGCAAACATTAATCTTTTGCTATCTTAGTGAGTTAAAGGCTATGATTAGACTAGTGTTATTCTTCCTCATCCATTTTAAAATCATAGAATTACAGTGTAATCTATTAGTCCTAAAATTGCCTGTATTCAGTAAAATAACAAGAGTATTGTCTTCCATCTATAAAGCCGATTAACCTCATTCCCACTTAAGACACGATACACATGCCAGTAATTGACAAAAAGCGCAATACCCGCGACCTCCCCAAGATTAACGAAAGAATTCGTTTTCCCGAAATTCGAGTCATTGATAGCGATGGCAGCCAAGTAGGTGTCGTTACACCGGATGAAGCGATGAAAATCGCCCAGGAACGGGAGCTAGATTTGGTTTTAGTCAGTGAAACTGCTAAGCCTCCCGTTTGCCGGATTATGGACTACGGCAAATATAAGTTTGAACAAGAGAAAAAAGCCAGGGAAGCCAAGAAAAAACAGCACACGGCAGATGTAAAAGAAGTCAAAATGCGTTACAAGATTGACGAGCATGATTATAATGTTCGCATCAATCAGGCGCAACGCTTCCTCAAATCAGGTGATAAAGTCAAAGCAACCATTATTTTTAAAGGACGAGAAAGTCAACACACTAATTTAGGTGAAGAATTGCTCAAACGGATGGCAAACGACCTCAAAGACTTTGCGGAAATACAACAAGTGCCCAAAAAAGAAGGGAAAAACATGATGATGTTATTAACACCCAAAAAGTAGTACGGTAGTACGGTAGGGTGGGCAATGCCCACCTTTCTTTATCCATCGGTTGATAAGGCGAACGCAATTCAGGGCAAATGCTATAAATAAGGGCGAACGCAATTCGGGAAGGGGAGGGCGAACGCAATTCGCCCCTACTGGGATTTTGAAAAATTGAGATGGTTTGTGCCTAATAATCGTACTGCTTCTCCAAAGGGAAATTGACTTAATTCTAATCCTCCTGGTGTCACTACCCAAAGCACGCTTATCGGGGGTTCTACCGGAGGAAAACTGCCATAGCCATCGGTTAAATAAACGCATACTCCTTCTAAATAAAGGTTTCGATTTTCTTCAACTTTTTTAAAGAAGGGAATAAAGGACGTTCCGCCACCGCCTTGTGGTTTTGGGATAGGAGAATCTAAAGTAATAGAATAAGGGCCATAAGCTGCTGCATCTGCATAGTATAGTTCACACTTTAGATGGGGATACGCGCCTAAAATGCCGATAACTTCGCTTAAAAATAATTGTAGTTCTGGATTGCCAATTGAACCACTAGTGTCAATCGCGACAAAGACTTGAACGGATTCTCCCGCTATCACATCTAAGTATAATCCTCGGCTAATAAAACGGCGATCGTATCCTTGGAAGTCATTAGGAGTTTGGACTAAATATCGCCATAAATAGCTGCGCCAATCGAGTTGAGATTGAGATAATTCTTGCAGTTGTCGTTCAATTCCGGCGGGGATTGTGCCTTGATTGGTAGTACGAGTAATAAGGGTTGCTTGCTGTATGGCGTTTTGCCAATAAGCTCTTAATTGTTCTTTTTGGGCTTGATTTAGGCTGTCAGATGTGGTATTATTAGAGGCAGAATCGTTACTTTGATTATTCCCTTTTGATAAATTAGTAAAAACATCATTAATGTTGCTGGCTTTACTTTCTGAATCATCCTGTTGTCCCTGACTATTACCTCGGCAATCTGCGGGAGGTTGAAAAAGCAAATCGGGATTAGGTAACTTTAGGCTAGAGGATTCTTTAAGCAATAATTCATAAACTTCTTCAACACTCATTTTTTCCCATTCTGGCTTACGAATGCCTCCTTCGGGTAATTCAAATAGTCCCTGTTCTATGATTAAGCCATTAACAATAATATCAGCCGCAATATTCCATAATTGGGGTTCTCGACTGCCTCTGCGGGTAACATGAAGTAAGGCTGCGTGGAGGAGTTCATGTAACAGTAACCCATCTTGTTGAGATTTGGTTAGGGATAATAAAAAATCGGGGTTAAAAAAGATGTCTTTGCCATCGGTTGCCGCAGTAGGAATAGCTTGACTGGGTTGATAATGAGCAAAGAGGGATAGAGTGGCAAAAAAAGGCGATTTCATCCGTATTCGTAAACGGGAAGCGCTGATAATTTTTTCGAGGTTTTGTGTCATTTTAGAGAGAACTTTAAAATGCAAGTATTTTGTTGGCAGGTAATCTGTAATTTAGCGGTATTTAAGCTGACTGAGAGTTTCATGTGCTTTTTGGCGAACCCGATAGTCAGCATCCTCAGTTAAAGTTTCTAAAAGACTGACGGGAGTATGGGAATTTTTAGCTACCCTACTGCGAACCTCATAGTCAGCATCCTTGGCTAAGATTGTTAAAAGACTAATAGGCGTGCTGGAATTTTGGCTCTCCCGTACCTATGGTGATAAGCACGGCTTATTAAAATAAGCAAGCTAATAGTTTCTCTCGTAAAGATTTAAAGGTATTAAAGCCATAACTTTGTCGAATAATCAATTTAATCTTAGTATTTAGACCTTCCATAAC
>JBGTNM010000342.1:0-38412 GCA_041743025.1 Microcystaceae cyanobacterium | reverse complement strand
TTTGGCTCAGTCTAGATACCCTGAGATCGTTGAGAGCCGTTCAATTTTGCTGCCTAATACCCTCGATTTGATGGGAACAGAGATTGCTGATACGGGCTTTCGGGAAATTCTTCAACCGGAAGTGGCTGATTTGGCTAGAGTGGGTCTCAGACAAGCGATCGCACCTCTGCTAGCCGATTACCATCTTTCGATTGACAGCATCGCTTGCTGGATCGTCCATCCTGGGGGGCCGAAGATTATTAGTGCCATTGAAGACGAGTTTAATCTGCCGCCACAGGCGTTGCAACTCAGCCGTGAGGCTTTGGCTGAGGTCGGTAATATTTCATCGCCCACCGTTCTTTACATACTCGACAAAATGCTAGCAGGGGAACAGCCACCGCCAGGCTCCTATGGCTTGATGGTAGCAATGGGACCGGGTTTCTCGCAAGAGATCATTCTTCTACGGTGGTAAAAGCCCTCAAGGAGTTCGTCTGTATGAAAAAAATTCTCGTCATGCCCAACGGTCACTTTTTATCTCACGTATCGAGAACGTTAGAAATTGCCAAAGTTTTAAGACAAAAGGGAAACGAAGTGATTTTCGCCAGCGAAGGCGATTACATGAAACTTGCCCAAGACAGCGAATTTACTGTCATACCTGTCAAAACGATTGGCAGCGATCGCATCCTAACTTGTTCGCGCCAAGGAAGGGTCAATTGGTATGATTACAATTTAGTTAAAGAGTCGGTTGAAGCGGAAATAAAATTGCTCGAACAAGTCCAACCCGATTTAGTTTTAAGCAGTTTTCGCCTGACTTCAAAAACGTCTTGTGAATTAGCCAAAATCCCCCTGGCAGTGATTTTAAATGCTGCCTGGACGAATTACTATACCGTCCGCATCCAAGCACCTGAACACAGTTTCCTCACCCAACGGTTGGGCAAACCGCTAGCGTCTCTCATTGCGCCTCTGGCCAAAGCTGCGATTCTTTCTTTCGATATCCGTCCCTTTCAACAATTTCGTCGTGAACAAGGGTTATCTCCTGGGCGTAATCTTTGGGATATTTGGCAAGGAAACCTCAATTTACTCGTTGATATTCCTGAATACGGGCCAACCCTAAATCTACCACCGAATTTCTTTTATATCGGCCCGATTATTTGGGAGCCTGACACTGCAATGCCTTCCTGGTTTGATGCCCTCGACCCGCAGCGACCGACGCTTTACCTGACAATGGGTAGTACGGGAAACGCCCATTTTTTTGAACAGGCGATCAAAATTTTTGGCGACTCCCACTATCAGTGCATCATGACAACAGCAGGCATGGTCAATTTGACCCAAATTCCTGAGAATTTTTTCGTTACAGAATACGCGCCTGGCAGTAAAATAATGGAAAAGAGTGATATCGTTATCTGTCAAGGGGGAAACGGCACTATTTACCAAGCCATGTCTCAAGGCGTGCCGATTATTGGCATTCCTACCTCACACGATCAAGAGTTCAATCTTCAGCGCGTCGTCGATTTGGGCATTGGCATTGAATTAAGTGAACTCAAATTTGAGCCTTCCCATCTGGTGCAAGCCGTTGAAACCCTGCTGAGCGACCCCACCTACCGCGAAAAGTCTCGGCAGTTTGCCCAAATTCTGGCAAATTACAACAGTCCTCAACAAGGGGCACAGATTATCGATGGCTTTTTGAACGGGGAGCGTTAATCCTAAAATACCTTTTAAAAGATTTAAAAATGCGAGAAATTAAACCATTAGTGGTAAAAATATTTTTTGTTTTACTTATTTTAAGTATTACGATAGATGTCTTGTTAACGCAATGGATTTTATCTATTTTCTCTTTTGGAAAATTCCAAGAAATTGTTTTCACTTTTATTTTTATCATTTTCTTTTATCTCATTAGCATCGCCATTCATCGCCTGTTTTATCAATTTTTTCCCATTAATGAAGGCATCATTCCAGAAAACTCTCGATCTGAATTTGGCTTTCATATTTACTTGCTCTTTTATCTATTTGTGTTCCATTCTGTCATTAGATCTAAGTTTATTCCCTCCCCCATAAACCGACTAATCTACTTGATGTTAGGAGCAAAGTTAGGCAACTATACTTTTTGTCAAGGGACGATTCTCGATCCGCTTTTTACTTCTATTGGAAGTTACACCTTGCTAGGCGAAGATTGTCTGGTTTACTCTCATGCACTAGAGGGGAGAAAACTTTCCTATGCAACTGTCCGAATTGGGCATTATGTGACGATTGGTGCTAGGGCAACAATCCTGCCAGGAGTAATAATTGGAGACGGTGCAATTGTTGCTGCTGGAGCAGTTGTTACCAAAAACACAAAAATTGGAGCCAAAGAAATTTGGGGCGGTATCCCTGCCAAAAAAATCGGCATCGTTCAATCTGAGTTGTCGAATGCTAATCTTAACGTGATTTAAGCCCTTGGCCCTCTAATCAACCAACCGATAACCCCGCCTATCGTGCCGCTAAAAATTGAACTGACAACGGCGGTTACAAATACTAAGCCAACTTGCTTCCAGTTCTTGAGTTCTCCCACCTTCTCAGCTTCTTGGTGCAGTTCCTCCTTGGGGAAACCACCAAGACCGGACTGCACCGCTAAATCGGGAATTTTAGAGATCGAGGGTCGCCACTCATCAAAACGGGCTTCAATGACACTTAATCGTTCTTTTAAATCGCTTTGTCCCCCTTCTAATGAAGAAAGCCGAGTTTCAATAACAGTTAGTCGTTCTTTTAAATCGCCTTGTCCCGCTTCTAAGCTCGTAAATTTTTGTCGATTTTCCTCACGAGACGCGATGATTAAATCTTCTAATCTTTTTAGGTCATTCTCTGTAACGGTTGACATCGTGTTATGCTCCAATGAGTTTAAAATTTAGTATCGCCTGGCTGTCGTTACCCGTCAGGGAATTACTTTTATTATGAAACTTTTTACTGAATCTTTTACTTTTTCAGCGAATGCTAATTAAAGCAGATTGAGGATGAGGTGCGATCGCGCTCAACAAATGGTCTCCTAAACGCAAAGCCTGAGCAATAATGGTTAGGGTGGGATTTTGCGCGGATGAGGACGGAAAAAACGACCCGTCAACACAGTAGAGATTTTCGATGTCGTGAGTGCGGCCGAAAGGGTCTAAAACCGACGTAGACGGATCGCTGCCAAAGCGTAACGTGCCGCATTGATGAGCTATTTTGCGTTCGACATCAGCAATTCCCGATTTTGCCAAAAGCAGAGGATACCCAGCTTGATGCAGCAGACGACGGACAATTTTGCTCAAACGTTGATGAGCCAGAACATTGTTAGCTTTGTAGTGAATTTGAATGCGACCATTGGCGGTGAGAACGACTCGGTTGTTAGGATCAGGTAAATCTTCAGACATAGCCGCCAAAACCAGATAGTGACCTTTTAGAAGTCGTTGGCAGGGCTTATGTAATATATTGGGCAGCAAAACATGGAGCGGCCAGTTGCCATTAGCTTGAACCGTTCCCAAAGGATAGGGAAAATCCGGCCCCCCAAAATAAAAATCATTCATTTGCCAAGTCTTTTGAAACGTCTCGGACTGGCTGCGTTGATAGCGAAATGCGATAAAAAAAGTCACATTGTGTCCCATAAAGTTGCGCCCCACCAATCCCGATGAATTGGCCAGTCCATCAGTCTGTTTGTCGTTGGCAGAGCGCAGTAACAGGGCAGCAGAATTGATCGCACCACAGGCTACCACAAAGCGCTCTCCCTCAATCGCCATGATTTCCCCATTTCGTTCCACTTCGACCGCTATCACGCGGCGGCCTGAGGGATCTGTCAACAAACGACGAGCAAAGGTACGTGTCAATAAATCGACTGCCGCTTGTTTCAAAGCAGGTCGCACACAGCGCGTATCGGCATCGCTTTTGGCCAGCACTTGACAGGGATGATTTTCACAGGTCGAACACAACCGACAGTGTCCTCCTGTTTGAAAGTCTATCCCCAACGGCAAAGAACAGGGATTCAAGTCTTGTTGTTGCCATCGCTTAACCAACTGCTCGATTTCAGGCGCGTGGGGAAGGGGTGGAAAGGGAAACGGCGCAGAGCGAGGGGGGGCGGTAGGATCTCCTTGATCACAGCCGTGGACGAGGTAGAGTTCTTCAGCACGCTGGTAGTAAGGTTCTAGCTGCTGATAGGATACTGGCCAGGCGGGAGACAGGCCGCCTTCATGCTCGATGCGTCCAAAATCTGCTTGTCGCAAACGTGGTAAGGCAGTGCCATAGACTTTGGTGTTGCCTCCCACCCAATAGTGCTGTAGAGGGCGAAAGGGTCTCCCTTGGCCATTGAGCCACCTTTCTTGAGTTTGGTACCGATTATCGTGCCAGACTGCTACTTCATTCCAGTTTTCCGCTTCCTGTGGCAAAAAATCCCCCCGTTCGATTAAGAGAATCTTCATGCCACTGTTGCAGAGGGCGTGTGCCAGGGTTCCACCACCTGCTCCCGTTCCAATAATAATTAAGTCGTAGTAACGTAGAGGCGTGCTGCTGTTCATAGAACGAAGGATATTTTCTAGTTATTCTAGCCATAGAATTCCCAGAATTTTCCCCAATCTAAACTTCATATCAAATCTTTCAAGCATTTCTAACACTACGAACATTTCTAAAAAATAAAAAAGAGATGATTGAGTTAATCAATCATCTCCCTCAAAAAACCTAGGTTAAAAGAAACCCAGGCGTTTGTCATTGAGAATTATTAATGGGAAGACTTGCCTTTTTTCAAGCCCAGTCCGGCAGCTAGCGCGACAACTGCCAATCCTACTAAGCTAGAGGGTTCGGGTACCACTTGGTTTTTGGTCGCAGCGAACACCCCATCAGCCGAGGTAAAGTCCTTGAGAGGTGCCGCGCCAAAGGCCGCGAAGCAAGGGCTAGCCGGATTGAGGTTATCGATGGGGGTGCCATCGCTACCATTGCCATCGGGAGGGCCGAAGGTAACTAGATTACAGCCAGGCCCGGCAAGGGTTCCCACCAGGGATAGGGTGTTAGGATCGCTACTGATTCCCCCAGAAATAATGGCGGTCGAGGCAAAAAGCCGATCGCCACCCGTGACAATGTTTTCAGTGGACAGACCGATATTGCTAGCGGAGATCACTTCTTCAAAGTAACCATCAAAGTCTAGGGTAACGGCAAATCCATTGCCCGTGTCGGTGGCAGACGTGTTCAGTCCCGTCACGGAGAAGGTGATGTCGCCTTCATCCCCGATGATGCCATTCATGTCCGTGTCGAATCTAATGAAATTGATAATGGAAATCGCGCCACCTCCTGGATCGGTGACGTTGAAAGTCGAGCCATCAAGAGGGAAAGAGAGGGGAACGCCTGGGAGGGCGATGTCCATGATCTGCAATGGTTTATTAAAGAGCGTACCTTGATCGCCCAGCATGCCTAGTGCATTAAAAAATCCAGTAGCACCAGTGACTTCTCCATCGCCCAAGGTACCAAACTGATTGGCACCTGACAGACAAGGGTTGGCGTTCGTCCCATCTTGAAAGTCGATGAAGTTGTTGGCAGCGCAAATATTTTCCGTGTCGATGAGCAGTGAGCCACTCCCATCAACCCAAAGCTTGTTAGAAAACACTCCAGCTTGGGCAGGGTTGGCCGTTATGATCGCCCCAGCAACAGTCAGGGGAACTGCTCCTAAAAGTGCAGTTAAAGCGGTTTTAGTCTGAATCATTTGTTTATAACGCGATAAGGGACAAGGAAGCAGGTAGAAAACAAAACTTAGTAATTTGCTACTTGTAACTTATTCAATCTTGAAAGATATGTCAATAGCATTTGTGAGGCTTTACTAAATCTTCACACAAAAAACCTGCCCGTTACTTCTGTCGCCAATGCGTCAGAGCTGAATTCTTGGGTTGGTTCGTTAGCATTGAAAGATTACAATCACAATTTTAGGGAATACTATAACTGATAGGATCGAGCCAACCGAATCTAGCTAGGAAATGAGACGATGCAGCATCCCCAGATCGATATCGATAGCGACGAGCAGCTTTTGAGAAGTTATATGCAGTTGCTCGAAGTCAAAAGCTTGTCTTCGCCAGAAGAAATACAGTCTATTCTCAGTGACGTTCAAGAAGCCTTTGAAAAAGCAGTCCAAGCTATTCAAGCACAAAACAGCCACCGAGACCAGCAAGCAACCGCCAGCGAGGTTCAACAGCCGCCCACCCAGACTAACAATCACTACTCCGCTTTCGTCGAGTCTCCCGCCTCCCCAGCCGTGGCTAGTCGGAGTTGGTCTTGGACACACTGGACGCTTGCCCTGTTAGCTGTAGGGTTGCTCTCAACCGGTAGCATCATTCTCTACCGCCTATCAGCCGTGCTTCCCCCCCGTGCACAGACGGCGGCTCCCGCTTCGAGTGCTTCTCCAACTTTAAATGCTGTGGCCGCGCTAGGATATGTAGAACCCGAAGGAGAAATTATCGTCCTTTCTGCCCCTCAAGGCCTAGAAGGTGCCAGAATCGAGCAGATCTATGTCAAACACGGCGATCGCGTCAAGGTGGGACAGGTGTTGGCGGTTCTCGACAGCCGCGATCGTCGCCAAGCCGCTTTAGAACAGGCGAAAGTTCAAGTCAATATTGCGCTAGCACGCCTCGAACAAGTCAAAGCAGGCGCCAAACAGGGAGACATTCAAGCCCAAAATGCTAAATTTCAACAAACCCAAGCCGAACTAAAAGGACAAATTGCCGTTCAAAGAGCGATGATTGCTCGTTGGCAAGCTCAGTTGCGGGGGGAACAAATCACTCAAACGGCTATCGTGGACAACATTCAAGCCCAACTGCAAAATGCTCAGGCTGAATGTATTCGCTATCAGACATTACACCAAAATGGAGCGATCTCAGCCCAGGAGTGGGAGCGCGTCTGTCTCCAACAGACCACCACCCAAGAACGCTTCAAGCAAGCGCAAGCGACTCTCCAACAGACCTCCAGTACCCTAACTGAACAAATTGACGAAGCCAAAGCGAATCTAGAACGAACGATGGCGACGCTGCAACAGCAGATACAAGCAGAGCAGTCTACGCTCGCCGCCATTTCAGAAGTCCGTCCCGTCGATGTCCAACTCGCTCAGGCAGAACTTGAGGAGTCCAAAGCTGCCGTCAAAAAGGCTCAAGCAGAGCTAAATCTGGCTTATCTCCGGGGGCCGAAAGCGGGTCGGGTGCTGAAAATTCATACTCACCAGGGGGAGGTTGTCACACAAGCGGGAATCTTAGAGATCGGACAGACTGACCAAATGTACGTAACAGCCCAAGTTTATGAAACGGATATCAATCGAATCGACATCGACCAGAATGTCACAATCCGCAGTGATGGGATTGTTAGGGATTTAAAAGGAAAAGTTGCTGAAATTGGCTTAAAAATAGGTAAGAAAGACATTTTAGACACCGATCCTGTCGCTGATGCTGATGCTAGGGTAGTAGAAGTCAAAGTTCGTTTAACGCCCGAAGCCAGCCGTCAAGTTGCCGGATTGACCAACTTGCAGGTTCACGTCATCATTGATACCTCATCGACTCAATCCAACCACCCATAAACGTTTTTTGGCCAAATTGACCATGATTTTGAAGCTGCCAACAGCCTGGTTACAACTGAAATACCAGAAAACGCGATTGCTAGTAGCTTTGGCTGGCGTGGTGTTTGCCATATTGATTATTTTCATGCAATTGGGGCTGCGAGATGCTTTATTTGATAGTTCTGTCCGTTTGTATCAAGCGCTCAAAGGGGATTGTTATTTAATTAGTCCGCGTTCCCCGTCGTTAGTGGCCATGGATAATTTACCCCAGCGCCGCCTTTCTCAAGTCTTGGCCTTTGATGAAGTAGAATTGGTCAGCCCAGTGTATTTAAGCTTCCTTCAATGGCGGAATTTCCAACAGCGCGATCGCTGGCGGAACATTTTTATGATTGGGGTCGATCTCAGGCATGAGGTTTTTGACCTGCCTGGCGTGCGAGATAATTTTAAAAAATTACAAATGCCCGATGCTATTTTATTCGATCGCAACGGCAGAAACGAATACGGCCCGGTTGTCGATGCCTTTGAACGAGACAAAAAAGTGGTGACGGAAGTCAGGACGGGCGGCAAAAATCATCGAGTTGAAGTGGCTGGCCTGTTCGAGTTGGGAACGTCTTTTGGGATTGATGGCACGATCATGACGAGTCATCTCAACTTTCTGCGAATCACCGACAGTTTACAACAACGTTCTATTCATCTGGGTGTCATTGATTTAAAGCCTGGTGTAGCGGTTCAAGACTTTACAGAAAAGCTCAGACAATTTTTACCCCCGGATGTTAGGGTTTTGACGAAAGCAGAGCTAATTGAGTTTGAAAAAACGTATTGGCGTACAGGGACGGCTGTCGGTTTTATTTTTAGCCTGGGAGTCATCTTAGGCATTATTGTTGGCATGGTCGTTGTCTATCAAATTCTTTATACCAATGTTTCAGAGCATCTGGCGGAGTTTGCGACGTTAAAAGCTATTGGGTATCGCCATCGCTATTTGCTCTCAGTCGTCTTACAACAATCTGCCTTGATTGCGATTTTAGGCTATTTTCCTGGATTGCTGGTTTCTAAAATTTTATATGAATTGACGAGGCAAGCGACCCTCCTGCCCATTGAGATGAACGTCGCACGTGCCATCACGGTATTTGTCTTAACGCTAGTGATGTGTTTTAGTGCGGGTGCAACGGCTGTCGATAAACTGAAAGCCGCCGACCCAGCAGATATTTTTTAGTTGCCTTGGGGCTGACGACCTATGCTGCCGATTATTGCGATTAGAAATCTCAATCATTACTTTGGCAAGGGAACCTTAAAAAAGCAGGTTTTATTTAATATCAGTTTTACCGTTTATCCGGGTGAAATTATTATTATGACCGGCCCTTCCGGTTCTGGTAAAACTACCCTCCTCTCTTTAATTGGAGGCTTGCGATCGCTAGAAGAAGGCAGTCTTCTTTGTGTTGGCAAAGAACTCATGGGGGCAGGGGAAAGGCAGTTAGTGGAAGTTCGCCGTCAAATTGGTTATATTTTTCAAGCTCACAATCTGTTACCTTTTATGACCGCTCAGCAGAATGTGCAAATATCGGTGGAACTCCAGCAAAAAATTAATAGTAAACAAGCCATTGCCAAATCTAAAGCGATACTACAAGCAGTGGGTTTAGGGGAACGAGTCAACTACTACCCCGATCAACTTTCAGGCGGACAGAAACAGCGTGTGGCTATTGCTCGTGCGCTTGTCAGCCATCCGCCATTAGTGCTAGCCGACGAACCGACGGCGGCTCTAGACAGTCAAACGGGGCGACAAGTCGTTGACCTAATGCAGCATCTCGCGAAAAAACAGGGATGTACTATCTTGCTCGTCACCCACGACAATCGCATTCTCGATATCGCTGACCGAATCATCTGTATGGAAGATGGTCGATTAGCAAACTGAGATTCAATGAAGTAATATTAAGTCCTAGACTTGGGCAAAATCATCGCTCTTGAACGCAGGGAGTGGGACAAATGCTAGCACTACGCCATCTAAAGCTGGTCGCGAGCATTTTTTGTCTCATAACCCTCTTTCATGAGACTGGGAGAGTTAAAAGAAGAGAGTTAGTAAGCCCGTGATGAGGATTGAACTCATGACCTCACCCTTACCAAGGGTGTGCTCTACCACTGAGCTACACGGGCAATTTCAATTCAAAACTCTTTTGAATTGTTGTGTGGTGGGCCGGGCAGGATTTGAACCAGCGTAGGCGTAGCCAACGGATTTACAGTCCGCCCCCATTAACCACTCGGGCACCGACCCATTTATTCCACAGTTAATCATCGTAACATAAAAAATAGTAAATTGAAGTTGCCAAAATTTAATTGACGCTGTAGGCGACTTTCACCGCCCAGACAATTAATCCAGCAATGCTCCCTAAAACGAGGATGGCAGAGATAGCGACGGCAGCAGGCTTGTCGGCTCCTTCAAATTTCATGATGCCACGGTTGAGGTCTGACATAATAGCTGCTTGGCTCCTTTAGTCGTTTAAGTGGGTCAGATAACAAGTAGGATATTCCTCATTACTAGATTAGCGAAAATTTGGGGCCAATGGGATAAGCCCAGGTTAAATTAGGAAATAATGTTATATGATATTTAATTATCATTTTTAGAGCCTATGAAATGCCGCGTTTGTGATTCTACGGACTTAGAACTAGCTATTAATTTGGGATCTCAACCTTGGTGCAATCATTTTCTCAAATCTCAAGAAGTTGGACAAGAACCTTTTTATCCATTGCGGGTTCTCTATTGCCATGATTGTAATACCGTTCAAGTGGATTACACGGTCAATAAAGAAATTATGTTTGGCGATCACACCTATTTATCTGGCGTGACAAAATCCCTGAGCGAACACTTTAGAAAAGTTGCTCAAGAAATAGACGATCGCTTTTTCAAAAATACGCCTCATAAATCCGTTCTCGACATTGGTTCTAATGATGGAACACAGTTAAAACATTTTCAAGCTCTAGGTTATGAGGTATTGGGAGTCGAATCGTCAAAAACCACTGCCAAAATTGCCCATGACGCAGATGTTCCTACTCTCAATGCTTTTTTTAATCTCGATACTGTCAAAGAACTTAACCGAAAATTTCACGCTATCAATGCGGCAGGCGTGTTTTTTCATCTAGAAGAATTGCACTCCGTTACCGAAGGAATTCGTGAAACTTTGCATGAAAATGGTGTATTTGTTGTGCAATTTCTCTATATGAAGCGCATTGTTGAAAACCTTGCTTTCGATCAGATATATCACGAACATTTACTTTATTACAACCTCAACACTATTGAAGTACTACTTAACCGTCATGGTTTAGCCATGTTTGATGCTTATTTATCTCCCATTCATGGCGGTTCTATTATTGGGTTTGTCACGCACAAAAATAAAGCTAATCCTAGCGATCGCCTCTTGCAGATGCGCCAAGCAGAAGTTGAAGATAAAAGCAACGAATTATCTACTTATCTAGAATTTGCTCAACAAATTGAACAGATGAAAGTGGACAATTTAGCTTATCTTGATCGCGCAAAACATCAAGGAAAAAAAATCTGGGGATTTGGCGCACCCGTCAAAGGAAATACCTTGTTAAACTATTTTGGTATTGGCACACAATATCTCGATTGTTTGGTCGAAAAAAACGAACTGCGGCGCGGTTTATTTTCTCCAGGAATGCACATTCCTATTGTGATTGAAAAAGAGTTAACCGAATTGCCAGATATTTACTATGTTCTCGCCTGGAACTTTAAAAAAGAAATTCTTGCTAACAATCAACAGCTTATTGATCAAGGAGTCGAGTTTTATTTTCCAGTCGATCCTAAAGAGATTCTGTAAACGGTATTGTTTGTCATGCTGATCGCCTCCAAACACTACAAGCGATTGTTAATTGTAAATATCACGGCGATGCCCAACTTTATGAATTGTGATGAGTTGTGCTTCAGTATCAAAGGAATAAATAACTCGGTAGTCCCCAATTCTGAGTTTGAACAAACCACTCAAATCGGCACTTAAAGCTTGAGGGGTTAAGTCCTCAAAGTTTTCAGACAACCAGCGAATTTTATGCAGGATGCGCTCTTGAATAGTTGAGGTAAGAGCTTCAAACCCAATCGTTGCCTCTGATTTAAATTCAATGTCGAGCTTCATTACCAGGTCAATCCCAGGTTTTTTGCTACTTCCTTAGCAGGGATTCCACGTTCTCCAGCTTGAGTACGTTGTAAAGAGTGGAGTAGTTGCTGTTTCACTTCTGGCTTTATTTGTTGGTTTTCATCGGGATCAACCATTAGAGATTGAATCGTTTCGGCAACAGTTTCTTGAATCAGAAGCTTGAGTTCTTCGATGGTCAGATCTTTGACTTGCATAGGGGATGATGGGTAGTGAGAACCACTCTTATTGTTTTACCTGCTATTGTGGCATATTGCGGCGCTCACGAGCGATCAGCCTGAGAAAGGCTATGTCGTTGCTTAAACGCTTGTTTTGTTACAAATGGTAACAAGATTCCTAAATAAATCAAAAAAAATCAACATCAAAGGAAAAATGAGGACTATTTTTAGGTATAAGTAATTAAGGAAACAAAGAATATGGGAGTAGACGTAACGGCTTTGACAGCCTTCTTATCACCTTTCTTGCCTTTTTTAATGAAAGCAGGGGAAAAGGCAGCAGAAGAATCTGGCAAGAAGCTTGGTGTTGAAGCTTGGGATAAGGCAAAAGCTTTATGGGGGAAGCTTCGTCCTAAAATAGAAACTAAAGATGCAGCGATGGAAGCAGTTGAAGATGTTGCTATACAGTCAGAAGACGAGGACGCGCAAGCATCTCTAAGGCATCAACTCAAAAAAGTTTTGGAATCTGACAAGACCCTAGCTGAAGAAGTATCTCGATTGATGGAACAAGGAGCGGGGAATGAAACAACTGATAATATTCTAGCAGGTTGCGATATAATGATTAGTTCAGGCAACAAGAGTGTAAATCAAACAGGTTCAGGAAACACCAATATAGAACAAGTAAAATATCACTCTGAGTAATCAGCCTTTAGTACAAAAGTAATTGCTCATTCTAAATTGCTATGGACAAAGACAAACTACAAGCAATATTTGAACGAATTGTAAATAGTAAATCTACTAAAGATGACTGGATAGCCCTAAAAAATGCTATGATTTTCAAGGGCAATCAGTCTAGTATTCAAGTAGGAAGTGATAACTTAAATATTGGTCAATTTTTGATTGAGTATTCTTCTACAGTTTCAGAGACTGAAATTCAAAAAATTAGTTATTATATAGAGAAAATAGCTCAAGACAGGCGTGAACAGCAAAAAGGAATCTTAGAGCGTTTGCTTAACTATTATAAATACAATACTGGAAAAAGACAAAAAAGAATTTTATTTATATTGTTGTTTTTATTGATCTTAGGCAATTCATTAATAATTTTTACCACTAATTCTATTGATATTCAAAGTCTGATTAAATTTTCATTAATAGTTATTTTAATAAAATCACTAATTATTTGGCTACCAGTTTTTTTTAGCTCTAAGAAAAAACAGCAAACCTATTGGAAAAGTTTGAGTTATGATGAAAAAGGAAAAGTTTTTAACTATTTAGATACACTAAAGTCTTAGATACACTAAAGTCCAGAATTAATACGAAATATATTGATCCAGGATTTCAGCCAGATGAACATTTTATTTCTCTTTATGGGATTAAAGATGCTGTATCAAGGCAAGCACGAGAAGAAAATACTGGAGGCCAGATAGATGATTTGGAATTATATCTTTTGTCAGATTTACCGGAGAGCCGAACAGTATTTATTTACGGGCCTCCAGGAAGTGGAAAAACAACAACCCTGTATAAAACTTTTTTAAACTATAAAATAATTTTGGAAAATACTCAAGGCAGCTTAATACCTGTTTTTATTCATGCTAATGAACTAGAATCATTTCTAGATTCAAGCAATAAAAAAAATATAAGTATCAATGAATTCTTAAAACAACTATATCAAAAAAGTGAAATTTCACAATTTAGGGAATTTGTTAATTTACTCAATGACAAACAACCTCAAAGCAACAGTGTTAATTTTGTTATAATTATTGATGCAATCGATGAATTCGTCAGCAAAACCAAGAGAAAAGAGTTATTTGAGGAATACTTATCGCCACTGATTACATCACAATCTGGACAGAGAACCAAATGGATATTATCTTGTAGAGAGGAAGAATATAATGCATTTAGAACTAGCCTTAAAGTGGCTAATGTTCAAATTCAACCAATGGACTTGAAACAACTTCTTACCTTTCAAAAGAAAAGGTTAAAAACTCATAATATTTATTCTAACAAGGAGATTGAGAAAATTCAGTGGGAAACACGTAATATCGCTCACGCTATCAGACAAGGAGAGTTTTTTTTACAAAATCCATATTATTTATCTTTATGGATTGATCGTTTGCCATCTTCTAAAGAAGATTTTTCTTTACGAATTCCTTCGCTTAATGAGCTTCATCAATTTGAAATAAAAAAAGAAATAGCTAGATCTAAAGGACAAGGCATTGTAAACGTCGAAGATGTAGACAAATATTTAGTCGAAAATACTGTTAAAGTTTTGTCAGTAGCCAGTTATTATTTACTCAGATTTTCTTTACAAAGAAGAAGTGAATTGAGAATTAAAGATTTTGAGAATTTTCTCAAAAGTACCGAAATATTAAAATCTCTGGAAGCTATTTTACAACCCATAGAAGCTGACAGTCAAGATCCAGTTACAAAAAGACGACTTAATCAATATTTAAATCCTTTAACTTCGAGAAGTACCATACAGCCTGATAATATAAATATTAACCAACAAGACTTACAATTTATTAGTTTTCTTAATATTCTTAAATTAGGTTATCTATCTCAAGAAAAATTTCTTTCGTCTGATAAAGCTGCTCTTATTATTGTTATTGCTAGTATTATTGAGCAGTCCTATAAAACAAACTTAATCTCAGACGATCCTGAACAAGCTGCACCCTTAAAATTTTTAAATCAGCGAGTAGGCGATTATTTAGCTGCTTGTTATCTTAAAAGTCAAGGTTTAACAAATATTATAAGTTTATCTAATATAAACTTTTGGTTATTTCGTGCTATCTCTATTGCAATAGCTACCTCAGACAATATTCAAGATATTTTAGCTTTAGAAGCACTTCCTAGAGATCATGTATTTGAAACTGCAATTGTTAATGGATTGATACTTATTTCATCGGAGAAAAAGTCGGAGTTAGAGCCTTTTTTAAAGCGGTTTCTTGCTCATTTAACAGATATAAAGCGTTTGTCGAAAGATGAAAAAGAATATGATCCTTGTGAACCTTTAAGAGTTTTAAGATTAATTAAAAGTCTTTGCTTAAATGGCTACAGTAAGCACATAAAGCTACCTAAAGAGTCATTTCATAAATTATTAAAACATAAAGATGTTGGCATTTCTCAGGAAGCAACTGAAATTTTACTAATATATGCTTATCAACAAATAAGGTTTAATAAAGAAAATTGGAGATTTTTATTCAGCCATCTATTCAGCAAAGCTATTAGTTTTCAGTATAATTACTTTTTTGAATTACTACGAGTCATTAAGGAGATGAGAAAATGAGAAAAATATTACAATCTGATCTATGGAAATGGTTCGCTTGTATTTTTTTTCCTTTTCTTGTCGAACTAATACTAGAGTTAATAGTTTTGGTTGTATACGGGGGATTAGTAATTTATTTTCTGCTTTTCAAAAATGGTAATATTAATAATCTAGAACTCATAGTATTTATATACTTAGCTTTTGCCTGGTTGTATTCAATTTATAGCTTTTTAAGATATGGTGTAGCTATACCTAAGTCTCTATGGAAGTTTCCAGGACTTGTCAAGAATTTTATTTTTAAGAACCCATTAAAGGTAATTCCAGTTATAATTGTTATTGTTATTTCCTGGCATATTCTGTTTAAAACAGAATCAATTGCTCCCATAACTAAATTAGATCAAATAAAATCTAATATAGAGAGTCTCACTGAAACAATCGATAATTCCATCAAAGAGATTGATTCCCTTAGCAGCGAGCAAGTTACTGACATCAACTCTTTCATAAATAATGATACTTATAAAAAGTTTTTAAATGCTCCTAATATAGAGGAACTTCCAAAAACTATAGAAGATTTAAACACACTGTCAGGTGAATTTATAAATTTTTGGAATGAAGTAGAAGGGAATAAACAAGCTATTTCTGGAAAAAATCAGTCAATTAAGCGGTTAGAAAACCTTCTGGGTAGTTATAATCAGCAGTTAGAAAGTTTTGA
Source organism: Microcystaceae cyanobacterium (assembly GCA_041743025.1). Taxonomy (GTDB): domain Bacteria; phylum Cyanobacteriota; class Cyanobacteriia; order Cyanobacteriales; family Microcystaceae; genus JBGTNM01. The sequence continues at coordinate 22,625 of JBGTNM010000342.1, read as the reverse complement.
TGCTCAATTAAAAGCTTTTTGTCATCAAAAAGAGAATAGTAATACAGTTTGTGAAGCTGATATAGATGAAAATCTTCTAATCAAAATTTCAAACCTAAGAAAGTCAATTAGTTCTGCATCTACGTCTTTAAATGACTCAAAACAAAAACTAGAGTCAATTCAAAAAATATCTGTCACAACTTTGGGTATTTGGAAAACAAAGATCGAGAGACTGCGTGGTCAATTGAGTTTTAGCGAAAAAGAAATCAAGGAATGGATTAACTATACTAATACTGAAATAGCTTCAGTAGAAATTAAATTATCTGAATTTACTCAAAAAAATCAAGATATAAGAACAAAAATACAACGTTTAACTGACTTGGTTAAATCTTTGCCAGATATTCAAAAGCTACATGAATTATCTAATCAGTTTACTGATTTTGAAGGCAAAAGTTTAGACTCTAGCAATATTAATTTTGTTGAACAAAAAGTCAAAGAAAATAATCACTATTTACAGGAATTAATGATTAATATCACTCAAATGCAAGAAAGTGTTCAACAATTAGACAAGGAAGCCAAGGAACATTTAGGAAATCTGATATTTACTCAAGCTCATTTAGAAGCTATTTCTATTGATGGACATCTAAAATCTTTACAAGCTGATGAACATCCCAAAGGAAAAGAATATTTGGGAAAAATTAATGGCATAAAACAAGAAGCCGATAACTTACAAAATCAAAGTATAAAGCCTCTGGAGCAAGAATTAAGTAATTTAGTTAATGAAATCAATTCTCAGTTAAAAACTTCGCTTGAAACATTTTTAGATGACAATTTAAGTTTAATTCATAACTTAAAAGCTCGTAATGATTCATTAAAGAAAAAAATAGATGTAGCTAAATTACGATCTAATATTATCAAAGTTATTTTAGCTTTAGTGTTGATAAGTTTAGTTGTTGTTTTTGCTTGGTATCAATACAGAAAATCTACTTTTGATAGATCGCGAAAAATAGGAAATAATAAGCTTGAGCTAATAAAAATTATTGCCGATCCAAAAGAAATTCGAGATGTTAGACTGAATGCTTTAAAGAAACTTGAAAAACAATCTGTAACTCTGAAAGATATAATAAGGTTCAAAACTACAATTATATCTTTAGACAACTTAGAGGGAGACGATAATAAAGATGTAGTAGCAACACTAAGAAAAATTACATATTCACTTGAGCAAAGACTAAGTGAAGAACGCAATGTGACCTGAATGATAACGAGATCAAATCAATCCCACTCAGCGAATTCTGCCATCCAATGACGAAACAGTGTCATTAATTGAGTACGGCGATTCTCGAAACTCGCTGCAATCCAAATAAAACCTAAACCAAGCAATAAACCAACAATCCATTTTAAGAGCGGATAAGTGACGCTCAAAATTACCAATTGATAAAAAGCATTTAACACAAAAGTCAACGTGCCGATATACAAAAATGCCCTAATTCTAAAAGCCAAGCCGCTAAAGATAGCTAAAATACTCAAAATCCCTGGAATAATTCCTGTTTGATAATCATCCCATAAAGCCGTTCCACAAATAATACTGGTTCCTATTAAACGAAGAAAGTGACGGAGGTTTTTACCCGCATCATTTTGACAAGCAGGTTCAATCCAAACCGCACAGAAAATAGACAATCCTAGCAGGATAGCCTGAGCTAAAGGCGTGTTTAAATTAAAGACAAATAGCCAATGCGTGATCGCTCCCACTCCTAATAGCAAACTGAGATAAAACCACCGCCGACGCTGTTGCATTTGAGCAAACAAAGCATAACATCCGGCAGCGATTAACCAAGCCACTTGGTTGAACGGCATAACGCTCATTCCCACCCCTACCAGTGGTAATATAAAGGCAGTTAGCCGCCAAGGTCGAATAGGCCATCCCCATTCTTGCCAAGGCAATGCATAGAACCCTAATGACGACAAGGCGACAAAGGTTCCTTGCCAGGTTGCCAACAAGTGAGCAAGGAAGGGAGGAGACGAGATCGTTTGAGCAGCATAAAGCGAAATGGCACTTGCCTCTAAAATACCTAAATAAACCCAGATTTCGGCTTGAATAGCGTTAGAATGATTGCGTCCCTGCATAATCGCATAGCGCGTGAGAAAAATACCTGTTGCCAAACCAGTCAGGGGATTAAAGTCTGAGGGATAGAAAACGGCTGCCCCTAAGAGAAAACTTGCTAAAAGCCAATGCAGGTGAGCAAAAATCTTCAGTTCTACTGGTTTTAAAGATAGAAAACGCGACAATCCAGGCGATAAGAGGCGATAGGCATACATAAGACTGGTAAAAAGAGCAGCTAGCGCGAGAAAGCGATCGCCTGTCGGCAAATTTGCGACTTGATAGAGTAACAATTCCGCACAAGCAAGAGAAATACCGACTAATCCCAAGTAAAGTAGGGGCTTCAACGCTTCTCGCCGCCGTCCAACTCCCAAAACAATCAAAACCAGTCCTAATGAACTTAATCCCGTCCAATGACTGAAAAAGTTCCAGCGCAAAGCGGTTCCTATCGCCCCATATAAGAGAGGGAGGATATGCCAGCTATTGAGCCAAGATTGCCGATTTGTTCGCCGATACAGCCAATTGCCTAAAATCTGTACTAAAAGTCCGAGGAGGGTATTAGCGATCGCTAAAGCCAAAATTGACTTGCCTGTAATGCCCAAAACCTCAATTGCCAAGAGTTCCAAGCTCCAACCCATCCCATAGATTGCCCAGTTATTAGGCTGCTGCCAACTGCGAAAGGCAATCGCTGCTAATAGCAATCCCGCCGAGAGAATTGACTCCCAAGTACCCGCCAACCAGCCCCCATAAACCGCTAGTGAGTGTAAGGTTAAAGACAGTAGGGCGAGGCTAGACAGTGCGATCGCCCAATAATCAAGCGCATTGGCATACAGTGCCGCAAGTTGCCCCTCTCGACGGGATAAAATGCGCCACAATCCCCAAAGTCCCGCCAATACCAACATTCCTGCCAGTAACCCTTGTGAGAAAGAGCGCAATTGCCAGTTCTCCATTCCCAACCACAGACAGGTTGCCAACCATCCTATGCCAAACCCCACTGTAATAAATGCTGCTGGAAGTTGTTTTAAATAGCGGGTATGAATTAACATTAATCCTGTTGCTAGCCCAAAGCTGATAGCGTAAGCGGCAGCTATACTGGGAATTAAGGCTTGTAAAAGCAAAAACATGGCAATACTCAACCAGATAGCTGAAATCGAGTAAGGTGGCTGCCAACTGCGATAAGCTGTCGCTAACATCAAAAGTAGAATGAGGCAAGTGACGGCAATAGGATTGAGTAAACTTTCCCGCAGGTTAGCCAGAATGATTAAATTCACGCTAAATAGCGTTATCGCCCAACCATCGATTGCTTTAGCATAATATTGGGCTAAATTTCCCTGCCTGTGGCTAAGAGCGTGACGCACTCCCCAAAGTGACATTACCGTTATAGCACCCACCCACAGCCAATTGAGGGGCGATCGCAAGGGGATCTCCCACAACCCAGAAGCGATTAATCCTAACCCCAACCCAACGCTAATCGCCGCCGCCGAAACCGTTTTGAGCGTTCGTGCGTGTAGGAACATTAAGAGAGTTGCGATCGCGATGACTCTCCAATCGCCCCAAAGTGGGATTTGGACGTAAAGAAGGGTGAAAACACTAAACCAAGTTATACGATTTTGGATTGTAGATAATTCCCCCTTTTGATCCCCCCCTTCCCTCCTTAAAAAGGTTTGATCCCCCCTTACCCCCCTTAAAAAGGGGGGAGTTAGCGTGTTTTGCGAGATTGAAGCACTACGATAGGCAGTCGCCAGCATCAAGATAATTGCTGTCGGCAGGATTTCGGAAGAAGGCGCTCTAAAATAAATCAGCAAGGCACATAAAGACAGACTGCACAGTGTAAATCCCCAGCCATCGGCAGCTAGCGCATACACTTTAGCCAGTTCGCTGTTCCTTTGGCTCAAAGCGTGACGCAGTAACCAGAGTCCAAAAGTAGCGATCGCAAGTGCTAAAAACCCTCTCGATAGAGAAATTAGCCAAAATTCAACTGCCACACCCACAGCAGCCAGAGGAAAGGCTAAAGTAATTGCCGCAGCCCCCCAATGGCGCAAATTACGGGTATTAACTGCCATCAATCCTGCTGCCGTTATCAAGCCTATTAAACGAGTTTCTGGCACTTCCCAAGTGAGCAACTGCAACATTCCCAATGCTCCAACACTCAGCCAACTTGCTAGAATGCGTTTCGACAGATGCCAAGTAGCGATCGCCGTCAGAACGAGAGGCGCAATCAGCCAAATAATGCCCAAAATGGGAGGATTAACGCATAAAAAGCCAAAAGAAAGCCCCCCCAAGATTAAACTCAATCCCCAAGCACTTTGCCGTAAACCCACTATGAGCGTGGGAGTGGATAATCCCCCCTTTTGATCCCCCCCTTCCCCCCTTAAAAAGGGGGGAGTTAGAGGTTGCTTCGCTGTTGGTTTCACGGGGGTAGGGGGGATCAAATGTGTATCACGACTCATGAAAATGGGTATTAGATAGAAAGCTCCTTCCCCTGCCATCAACCCTAAAAAAATCACTGCCCAAACGTTTAAACTCAAGACAGGAAAAACGCAGTCAATCCCAGCAACGAAACTGAGTAAAATACCGATGTGAGTTAGCAAACAGAGGCGATCATTTGTACCTTGAGACAACTTGCGCCGCGTCACGGTTGCCAACGCAACTGTCGAACCTGTCAGACTCAAGGTTCTCAGCAGTGGATTAGCCAAACTGAGAGCTATTAATGCCGTTCCCAGGAATATAGCTATTTTCTCGTTAAAGTTAGCTAATTTATGTTTATCTAACCGAGAGAACCCATTCGCCAGCGCAAGTATTAAAACTAAATAAGGAAATAAACCCAAACTCAGCAATGTCCAAGGCGCATCTTGAGAACCAGTTAATCCCGTTGCCCAAGTCAAAACCACCTGCTGAGTGTCGGGAGATAACAGCCGCCAGATCAACCAATGGATCTGCAAGCCAATTAAGAAAATAGCCGCCAGATCGAGTCTCAGCCAATGGCGTAGCAATCGCCGCCCCAACCAAACAAGCGCGAGAAGGCTAACCGCGATCGCCTGCCAAGGAACTTTTATTGCCGACAAACCCCAACCCAGTGCCAGCAAACTTCCCCCAATACGCGACCAAAAAACGGGATTTTGCGGCTTATTCCAAAGCAGCAGCCAGCCACAAATACCCAACGCGAGTCCTAAGCGTAAAATATCGACATCAGCAATAAAAATCGCTCTAACGAGTAAAATGCCCAAAGCAGTTGCGATGATTGCCCCATTTAAGCTGAAAGGCAAACCCTCGCGAGGCGGGGAAGGAGGGCGCACTAAAGTGATAACCGCCGTTCCGACAACCCCGCAATAGGTTGCGAATAAAGGCATGAAGGGAATTGTCCAGCCCCAATGGAGGTAACTCAACCCTAAATGATTGATTAAAGAAATCCTTTGCGGGCGAAATAACTGAACACTCAAGGCACTCAGCGAAAGACTGGCAAGCGCGACAATAAGCCAATCGAGGGGACTGTGCCAGAGGTGAAAGCTATCTATTGCTAAAAAATTCACCGGAACTAACAACAGCGCGATCGCTCGCAAGGTTTGTGCTGTCAGACGCAAGTTAGGTTGTTGGCTCGCCCACCAACTCCCTGCCCCAAAAGCGATGGTATACAGCCATAAAATCCCGTACTGTGCGGCGGCGGGAAACTTTTCCCACTGACTGGCGGCAAGAACCCCAGAGGACAACACCACCATGAACGCGCCTAACAGCAACAACCACAACACGCTCAGTTCTGCCATCAGCGATCGCGCTATCTGTGCCAAAGCAGGGGTTTTCTCGCGTTGCCTTCGGGGAATGGGTTGAGCGGGAGGAGGATCGGCAGGCGCAATTCTTGGACGAGGCGGTGCAACGGGAGAGGGAATGACTGGTGTAAAACGACAACTGAGATAATCTCGACTCAACTGCTTAATTTCTAATTGCGTCAACAATCCCAAACTCAGCCAGGTTTCTAACCCGTCTAACAAACACGGATGAGATACCGAAACTCTCACTTTTAACTCAATTTGGGCTTTTTCGAGCAATCCTAATGCTTGCCAACTTTTCAACCCGGCTAAAAGTTGAGTGCGTTCAACCACCGTCGCCATTTCCAAACACAGAGAACTTTCCCTTAACGATTTTCCCGCCTCAAGCTTAAGTTCAACCAGCGAATCTGCCAGCAATCCCAATTCTAGCCATTGCTCCAACCCTGACAATAACTCAACGGGGGACGTTTGGCGGTTGATTTTGATTACCATCTGACTGCGATCGCTTTGCCTTGTCATCTCTCACCCCTGATCAATGATCAATGAGCAATAAACAATTATCAATGCGTGTCAATTATTGAAATGTCATAGCAAATCTGAAGATTTTCGCTAAGATAAACATACGATGCTCAGCACGACTTTAAGTTGGCAATAGGTAAGAGAAGCTTATGGCAGTTAAACGACAATATACTAGTTTTCAGGAACTTCTTACCTCCTCAGACGTTCCCATTTTAGTGGATTTTTATGCGACTTGGTGTGGCCCTTGCCAGGTGATGGCTCCTGTCGTAGAACAGGTGGGCGCACATCTCAAAAATCGCTTGCAAGTCGTCAAAATTGACACCGATAAGTATCCGGGACTTGCCACGCAATATCAAATTCATGCTCTACCAACGCTCGTTCTTTTCAAAAACAGTGAGCCTGTTGATCGCATTGAAGGAGTCGTGCCATTTGCCCAATTAATACAGCAAGTACAAGCTTTTTTATAATTGACTAATGGTCGTTAATTACATTTATTTATCGGGTGGGTATTACCCACCTTTTTCTTAAATTAAACACCCTAAAAACAAAAAATATGCCATTTAGTATTTACAAAAATATCGGCACAGTTGCCAAAGAGTTTCAGGTTAAATACATCAAAAAAAACTTTATTCTTGAACTAGAATTTCCTATTCCAGCAGGATTCAAAGAAGAACTCGATTTGCTTTTAAGTGAAGGAGTGGTCAATAATTCCGAGGCTGCTATTTGTGAAAATTTAATTTATCCTATTTTAAAAGAAATTTGGAAAAAGTATTTAAAGCGGTTTACTCTCTGGAGTCATGAAGTTTTATTTTATGATGAAAAGTTATCCGGCATTCCAGACTACATTTTAGCTAAGCGTTCTCCGCTAGGAACTCTCATATTTGATAAACCTTATTTCTTAGCAGTTGAAGCCAAACAAGATAAATTTAGAGAAGGCTGGGGACAATGCTTAGCAGAAATGATTGCCATTCAAAAAATCAATAATAATCCCGAACAGGTTATTTATGGTACTGTATCTAATGGCAGAATGTGGCAGTTCGGCAAACTGAATAATTCAACTTTTATAGAAAACGATCGCGCTTACCTCATTGAAGATCTAGAAAGATTGTTTGCGGCGGTTAATTATGTTTTCAAACAGTGTGAAATGCAATTAGAACCAGTAGAAATTTGAAAGTTTAGTAGGGGCATAACATTGTTATGCCCCTACACCCGTTCATTTTTTGTCAGGGTTATTCAAACAGATTTGAGATTAGAAAAAGCTCGGCTGATGGCGAATTAGATTGAGATATTCTTCACGAGTTCGCTGATCCTCCTGAAAGACTCCTAACATGGCACTCGTTACCGTCCATGACCCTGGTTTTTCCACACCCCGCATGACCATACACATATGAGATGCTTCCATCACAATGGCAACCCCTTGCGGTTCTAAGATTTCCTGAATGGCTTCAGCAATCTGACGAGTCAAACGCTCTTGCACCTGCAAGCGACGGGCGTACATATCGACAATTCGCGCCAGTTTGCTCAGTCCTACGACTTTTTGATTGGGAATGTAAGCAATGTGGGCTTTGCCCATAAACGGCAGCATATGATGTTCGCACAAGCTGAAGAAATTAATATCTCGCACCAGCACCATCTCGTTATGTCCCTCATCAAAGATGGCATCGTTGACGAGTTCTTCTAAAGATTGAGTATAGCCTTGAGTAAGGAATTGCATGGCTTCGGCGACGCGCTTGGGTGTTTTGAGGAGTCCTTCTCGTTCGGGATCTTCCCCAACTGCCTCTAGAATTGATCGCACTGCTTTTGCCATTTGCTCGTTGCTTTCTTCGGTAGTTGGATGGAGTTGAGCTTGTTGCCCGTTGTGGGTATTGCGATCGGGACGGGAAAAAACTCGTTCCCCGATTTTAGCACTTGGCAGATCGGAGTCACTAGCATTCAAGAGATTGAACCCGTTAGAAGAAGCTGTTGTCATAATAAATTCAAGTCAATACTTATTTTGGCTTAGAAATTGCCAGCACTTGGCAAAATCGTCATTTTTTCAATTACTGCTTCGGCGGGTAAGAGTGCCGTTTGCAGAATCACTTGAGCGACGGTTTCGGGAGTGAGCATGACAGAGCGATCAAAGTTCGCTTGTACTGTTTCTGTTTCCCAAAGCGGCGTATTAACCGCGCCGGGGGAAATGGTCACGACGCGAATGCCATTGGCTCTTTCTTCGGCGGCTAACACTTGAGAAAAAGCGACTAAAGCGGCTTTGCTAGAACTATAAGCCCCCCATTCGGGAAATGAAACTTCTGCCGCCACTGAGGCGATATTGATAATCGTTCCTCGCTGGCGATCGCGCATTGACGGCAACACCCCTCGCACGCACTCAACGATACTCATAAAGTTCAAGTCCATTACGCGCTGCCAGTCGCTTAAAGAAGTCTCTTGCAGGAAATTGGTATAGCCCAATCCGGCACTATTAACGAGAATATCAATCGAGCCGAACTCCGATGCGATCACCCGAATCTTGGCTTCTATCTCCTCTAAGCAACTCAAATCGAGCGCGTAGGTTTTGGCTTCTACCCCTACCTCGGCTGCGACTTTGGCAACCGCGTCTAACTTCTCTTGAGAACGGCTTACCAGCGCGAGGTCGATGCCTGCATTGGCAAAGGCGAGAGCGGTTGCTTTTCCAATACCACTACTGGCACCGGTAATGATGGCTCGCAATTGATTGGGGGTAGAATCCATGTTAAGATTTCAATCCGAATTACATTGCTCGTTAAGCAGGCTAAACAAAAGAGCAAAAAGTAGTGCTGATAGTCGTTTAGGGAAGGAATAAGAACGCCTGTCTATTAGCCATGATAAACTAGCTTAATTGCTTAAAGTCTGTTCGGAAGCACTATAAACAGCTTAATCAGGGCAGGGGGACAGATCGAACATTAAAATGTCGTTACAAATCGTTACTAAAGAAGTATAACATTTTCTCAAAAAGTTCTCATCGGACTTTTGCAGGAATTTTCCCTTCGAGATAGAATTTCTGGGTAGGGACAAAAATATAATGTAACGTTAGATTAATATCCAATTAGGAGAAAACGCTGATTATGCAAGAGCTTGCCACGCGCTTAGAATTTGATTTCAGCAACGAAACCTACAAAGATGCCTACAGCCGCATCAACGCCATTGTCATTGAAGGCGAACAAGAAGCCTATCAAAACTACATCGACATGGCTCCCATGCTGCCAGAACAGCAAGAGGAGTTAATCCGTCTCTCAAAGATGGAAAACCGCCACATGAAAGGGTTTCAAGCCTGTGGCAAGAACTTGAGCGTCACGCCTGATATGCAGTATGCCCAAGAATTTTTTGCTCAGTTACACAACAACTTCCAAGCCGCCAAAGCCGAAGGAAAAATTGTCACTTGCTTGCTCATTCAATCGCTAATTATCGAAGCCTTTGCGATCGCAGCGTATAATATCTACATTCCCGTAGCCGACCCTTTTGCTCGGAAAATCACTGAAGGCGTAGTTAAAGACGAATACACCCACCTCAACTTCGGGGAAGTCTGGCTTAACGAACACTTTGAAGCGTCCAAAGCCGAATTAGAAGAAGCCAACCGCGAAAACCTCCCCATTGTCTGGAGGATGCTCAATCAAGTCGAAGGCGATGCCAAGGTTTTAGGCATGGAAAAAGAAGCACTCATCGAAGATTTCATGATTAGTTATGGTGAAGCACTCAGCAACATCGGCTTTTCTACCCGCGACATCATGAAGATGTCTGCTTATGGATTGCGTGCCGCCTAACTCGCGAATCATCAACCGTTAATAAGAGTTAAATTCCTCTTGTCAGTTGCCAAATTTTCTAACTAGAATTGGGGTGAGCCTTAATAAGCTCACCCTTAATTTTGCTCTCTGATAACTGATAATTGTAGAAACACTGAATTTCGCGTCTCTACTGTTTTCTTTAAAAATTACATGAATTTAAAGCGGTTTATTTCCATTGTCGTCAGTGTTGCCATTCTGGTTATTATCTATTCCAAGATTGATTTTCAGGGGTTAATCCGAGTTTTTCAAAATTGCGATCGCTTTTGGCTGGCAGTCAGTTTGGGACTGGTCATTCCGATTACGATGATTACGTCTTGGCGACTGCAACAGTTGATGCCCAAAGGAGCAAGTTTAGGCTTTATTGAATCTAATCGCCTCATTTTAGGAGCGAGTGTTTTAAATATGGTGCTTCCTTCTAAGATGGGGGATATTGCTAAAGCTTATTTTATGCGGGAGAGAGGGCATTTAAGTGGATCTCTATCGCTATCATTAGTGGTGTTTGAAAAAGCCTGTGATATGCTTTCACTTCTCTTATGGTGCGCGTTTGGACTCATTATTTATTCTCCTAAAAATGGACTTTTTTGGATCATGACGGTGGCAGTCGTAGCAGGCTTAATTTTAGGATTATTACTCTTAGGATCGCGCCGATTTGCTCAGTTCTTTTTTCAACTAGGGATTAAGTTAGCACCCCAAAAACTCAGTCAAAAGTTTTCTAAGCTACAAGTTGCTTGGGGAGAAATGCACCATTATTTTTGGAGTGATAAAAGACAATTATTTAAAATTAGTCTAACGTCTATCTTTATTTGGTTCTTACATCTATTACAAATTTGGTTATTTATCTTAGCCCTCAGAGCCTACGTGCCTTTCTGGGTTAATTTAGCACTCTCTCCCTTAGCAATTTTAGCAGGATTATTACCTTTAACTTTTGCGGGTGTCGGCACTCGCGATGCTGCTTTAATTTTATTTTATCAGCCTTATTTCAACCCTCAAATTGGGGCCGCTTTGGGGATATTATGTACATCTCGCTATTTTCTACCTGCCCTTGTCGGCTTGCCCTTTTTAGGACAAATGATGGCAGCTTTGAAGCGAGCAACTAAGTAAAAGCACTCAGCCGTCAGCCATCAGATGTAGGATGGGTTAGACGGCAATAAGCATCGAAATTTAACCAGAAATTATCAATCTATCGTAACCCATCTTTTCAAATTTGTAACATAAACGAATATTGCTAATTTTTTCTAGATTTTAGGGAACTCTATCAGTATCAACCTTTTGAGGTTTCTATGGCTAAAGACCCTAATCCTACTAAAATTATTCGTTTATTCGCTGATTTACACGATCATTTATATAATGGTTGTATTCAACACGAACTTAATCAAATTGTTCGGCACACTAAAGATCGCAAAATAATTGCTATTTGTCAGCGTACTGCCGAACTCTTAGAAATCAAAATTGATATCTCCTTTCAGAAAGAAGATCCAGATCAACACTTCAGATCCGTAAAAACGCTGTCTAATCATTTAAAAAAAGCAAACGAGAAATATGAAGAAATTGTTCAATTAGTGCCTAATTACAGTCCCAAATGGATTGATTCTTTATACAGTGCGACTGAGGAAGTTTTAATACTTTTATCGCAAGAGTTGATACGACTTGATCGCGCTCCCAATATCTACGATAATCAAGATAAGGAAATCCAGCTTGGTGATTTAGTAGCCATTTTGTGTCAAGATGACAAGGGACAAAACTACGAACATTATGGTGTAGTGATGCAAGGTGCTAAAGGCTATACCGTTAAACATTTCTTCTCTGGGCCTACCGTAAAAGCTCAAAATAGACTCGTTGAAAAGGGAATTGGTTATGTACATACCCTTCCATATACGCCTGAATGGATATTGAAAGAACGTCCAGTCGATTCTTATCAATTAATTAACAAACGCATTGAAACTTCAGAAGAGATTCAAAATAAAATTTGGAATAAATTGAGGTATAATTGTGAACATTGGGCAAGAGAAATGGTTACAGGTTTGGCAAGATGTACGCAAATAGAAGATATGAAAGACGAAGCCCAGAAGAATAAAGCTAAATAAAAATAGTTTATTATATTTTGTATTTAGATAAAGACAAAAAAGCAAGCATTTTTTGAACTTGCTTGCTCAAAGGTTACATAACGATTCTCATGGAAATGAGGTACAAAAATCCCTGATTTTAGGGAACAAGAAACAAAATTAGCTGTATCTCACTTATTGGAGAAACGTTATAGTCGCTTCTATTTACTACCAACTCTTTGCTTGTTTTTGCTTTTGTTGTTCCTCTGCCTTTTTAACAAAGTCGTCTGAGGGACGAACGCCAAAGCCTTGACTACTTCTTTCTAGCAAGGCAGATTTTCCAACGTTTATTTTTTCTACTTTTGACATAAATGAAATCTCCTTTTTCTCAATTGTAAAAAAAGATTGCTAATTGCCTGTGATCTTCGTCACAAAAAAGATTTATATTGTCAGTAAAGGAAGTAAATTAGAATATTTTAAGAAACTAACTTAACTGCAAAAAAATAAATTCGTAATATTAACGGATTCACCTCAAAAACTCTTGTTTATCACTTCTGACAAGATTTATAAAAATCAAAAGGTGGGCATTGCCCACCCTACGATCATTGTTTGGGATTGTGTCACTAATAAGTTTCCACGTGCCAGCGATGTTGTTTTTTCATCTGTTTGACGAAATCTGACCATTGAGAGCCATTTTTAGCCGCCATCTCGCTGAGTGCCTCGTCGATGCCATCTTCCATGCCTTTGAGTCCGCACATATAAGTGTGGGTTTTGGGATTTTGCATCATTTCCCACAGTTCGTCGGCGTGTTCGGCAACGCGGTGCTGGATGTACATCCGCCCTCCTTCGGCGTTTTGCTCTTCCCGACTGATGGCATAGGTCAGGCGGAAGTTATCGGGAAACTCTGCGGCGAGTTGTTCTAAGTCGTCTTTGTAGAGAATGTTCGCTGTATAGGGAATACCGAAGATCAACCAGGCCAGTCCTTTAAATTGGTAGTTTTCGTGTTGTTCTTTAAACATCCGCCACAAATAGGCACGGAAAGGCGCAATACCCGTTCCGGTTGCCAGCATGACAATTGTGGAATCTTCCTCATTGGGCAAGAGCATTTCTTTACCCACTGGCCCGGTAATCTTAACATCTCCTCCCAAGTCTAGACCACACAAATAAGTCGAGCAAACCCCGTAGACGGTTTCTCCGGTTTCGGGATGCTTGTATTCGAGTTGGCGCACGCAGAGAGACACCGTTTTGTCATCGACAAAATCGCCATGACGGGTGGAGGCAATGGAATAAAGTCTCAGCTTGTGGGGCTTGCCGTTAGCATCTGTTCCGGGGGGAACAATGCCGATACTTTGCCCTTCTAGATAGCGCAAATCGCCACCAGAAAGATCAAAGGTAAGGTGTTGAACAATCCCTGACCCCCCCTCAGCAACGAGAGGATAATTTTCAACACATTTCCCGACATAAGGACTGTTGGGACGGTAAAGATTGATGGGAATGTCTTCCGTTTTCGCCTTCGCTTGTGTCATAGCCTTACTATTTTTTGCTGCTTGAGTTTGCGGTTCTGACTGGCTGCTGGCTGTACTCTGTAGGGGAGTATTGCCATTAAGCGGTTTGATGCTGACAATTTGACCCCCCAGACGTGCAATTCGGCGCATTTCTTGATTCATCCGCTTGTAAGGCACGGTGATGAAAGCGCTACCACTACGGCGAATCGGGTAGTTGAGATTGCCATTATCGTTACTCTGATTTAGCCCTACCACTTCATACACGAACAGGCGATTGCCATAGGCTGTCGTGTTGGCTGAAGTTGTCGCGACACCTGAACTGTACATAATTATTGATAGCTCCCAACTTACACGAAATATAAATACTGCATTATTAAGCCTACCATCGGGGGGCTCTCTTAAGGGTGCAGTTGCTAGGAGGAAAACGCTATCTCAGTTCAAGACGCTTTTTTGAAGATAACGAGGTTTCTGCGGAAAAACTGTCAAGCTTGCGTCAATTTTAAATTTTCTTAAGATTTTCTTTATAAATTAGTTCTGAGTCTTGTGAAGGGGAACGTTATTCTGGTAAGATTCATTGTTAAAGCTCTAGTATTAAATACTCACTTAGAGATTTTAATTGTCAGCAAACGAAACTGGTTTAACAATTGGTGTTGTATTAGAGGAAAGCTATGGCCACTCAGCCAGACCGCGTGGTTCTTATTGGTGTTGCTGGAGATTCCGGTTGCGGTAAATCAACCTTTTTGCGCCGCTTGATTGACTTATTTGGCGCACAATTCATGACGGTGATCTGCTTAGATGACTATCATAGTCTCGATCGCAAACAAAGAAAAGAAGTCGGGGTAACGGCTCTCAACCCCAAAGCCAATAACTTTGACCTGATGTACGAGCAAATTAAAGCACTCAAATCCGGTCAAGCGATCGACAAACCGATCTACAATCACGAGACAGGAATGATCGACCCGCCAGAGCGAATCACCCCCAACAAAGTGATCGTTATTGAAGGACTCCATCCCCTTCATGACGAACGGATTCGCCCCCTTATAGACTTTAGTGTCTATCTCGACATCAGCGACGAGGTCAAAATTAACTGGAAAATTCAGCGAGACATGGCAGAACGCGGTCACACTTATGATGACGTAATGGCTGCCATTAATTCTCGAAAACCTGATTTTAGTGCCTACATCGAACCCCAAAAAGAACACGCCGACGTGGTCATTCAGGTGCTGCCGACACAATTAATTGATGACCCCGAAAGTAAATATCTGCGGGTGCGTCTGATTCAAAAAGAAGGAATTGCTAACTTAGAGACAGCTTATCTCTTTGATGAAGGGTCTACAATTCATTGGACTCCTTGCGGTCGCAAACTCACTTGTCCCTATCCCGGCATCAAAATGTACTATGGCCCAGAAGGCTTTATGGGCAATGAGGTTTCTGTCTTAGAAATTGACGGCCAGTTTGACAACCTCGAAGAACTCATTTACGTCGAAAGCCATCTGAGCAAGACAGGAACGCAGTATTACGGCGAAATGACCGAACTACTCCTCCAACACAAGGATTATCCTGGCTCCAATAATGGTACAGGTTTATTTCAGGTGCTTGTCGGTCTCAAAATGAGAGAAGCCTATGAAAAATTAATGGCTACTCAGAAAGTGCCAGTGCAAGTGTAACGCTCTGTGAGCATTCAGCTATCAGCCTAATCGTTGATCACTGATATCAAATCCGGGTAAATCACCCACGTATCCGTAGGAGCATGGCATGCCATGCCCCTACACCCGTTTATTTACAATACAATAAATCGTAGGGTTGCTAACCAGAAACGGCAGGAGAGGTAGCTAATGCGCGTATGGATAGTCACGGTAACGCTGATATTTGCGCTGTTTCAACTCTATCACTGGGCAAAAGGAGTGATGCTGCCATTACCTATTTATATCCTGGCAGGTGCTTTTTTAGCGATCGCTTCTAATTATGACCGAGGCATTAGCTTACTGACTGACAAGACAACTTCCTCGTTACCTCAACCCCTCTCGCAAAACGCCACTTTAATTGAACCCCTTAACCTATTAGAACCACAGAACTACGAAAAAGATGCGTAATTTAGGGGCTTAAAATTTCTTTACCCTTTACCCGACTAATGCGGCGAAGTATATTGGTGACAGAAGACGGCAAGATTGTTTATGCTATAGCTAGTGTTTAGTTTGAGAACTCAAAAATGGATCGGACAACTATTCAAGAAAAAATTAAACTGATTGAAAATAAGCGAGAATTCTTAGTAAAACTCTTAGAAAAGCCAAATTTGGGAACCTTACGCCTCGATGTTACCCAAGCTCTTGAAGAACTCGATGAGCTACTCGAAGAATTTGAACTGACGTTTCCCCTAGAACAGTAATGCTGTAATTAAGCCACTCAATTCAGCTTTTAATGCCTTTTAATGAGATAGTTTTAGCGATCGTTTGTGTGTCATGTGTTACGGTGATTGTGCGATCGTTTCAACTTTCGATTGACCACTATTATAGTTGGGCAATTATTAGTGGACTGATTATTGTGATCGCTCTGGGAGTCATCAGTTACAATTCCTCAACAGGCGTTGCCATTATTAGCCTCATATGGCTAATTTTTTTGATTATTCCGAAAGCAGGATTTTTGCTCGTTAAAAAGCTTTTTTATCAACAAAACTATCAAAAAGCGCGTCAACTTGCCTTACTATTGCGTTGGCTGCATCCTACCGATGGTTGGTGGGAATATCCTCAGTTAGTGTTAGCGTTAGAAACGATTCAAAAGGGCGATCGCGTGACAGGGATGAATATCCTAGAACAATATCAACCATTAAAAAATTGTTTAGGTCGTCACGCTCAAGCCTTAATTTACTGGGTTGATGCTGATTGGAATCAATATCTTAGATGGAACCAACAAACGGTTTCGCGCAAGACATTGCTCGCTGAATCTGAGTTGTTAATTTATTATCTACAAGCTTTAGGAGAAACGGGCCAAATTAACCAACTTCTAGTCGAATTTGAAAGCACTATTAGCTATTTAAATAAAGTTGGCAATTCCATACAAATCGATCTGGCTCAACTTTTTAGTTTGGCATTTTGTGGTCAAATTAGTCAAGTTAGACAATTGTTAACAGCTACTTTTGTAGGTTGCCCAACCATTTTTAAAAGTTATTGGATGGCAACAGCAGAACTGTCTTTTGGTCAGGAAAACCAAGCTCTAGCCAGATTATTATCAATGTCTTCTGGAAACGACATGATTTTTGACAATGCTATTAATTGGCGGTTGCGTTATTTATCTAGCCAGTTAGAAAGAAACTTAAATCAAGTTTCCCAAAATATCCTCGACCGTTTAAAAGCAGATTTAAAATTATCTTTTAAATATCAAAGACTAGATTCTAAACAACGCAAAGGACAGGGAACTGAAGCTTTAATCGGGATTAATTTAATCATATTTTTGCTAGAAATATATGAGGGAGGTAGTGAAAATCTTGAAACATTATATAACTTGGGAGCTTTAGTTCCTGAGTCCGTTTGGCAGGGAGAATGGTGGCGATTAATTAGTGCTAACTTTTTACACTATGGTTGGCTACACTTTAGTATGAATATGATTGGTCTGTATTTTTTGGGGCGGTTTGTTGAGATCAGTTTAGGAAGCGTCCGGTTTCTAATTATTTATTTCGTTAGTGGAACGGGAGCTATGTTTATTTTCTCTTATTTATCCTTAAAATTAAGTAGCGTGGAATATATCCTTGTTGGAGCATCAGCCGCAATTATGGGATTAGTTGGGGGCATGACAGCCATGTTTTTAAAAAGTTGGTGGAAAAATAGATCAATCATACAAGCGAGGCGTTTAAAAATTATTTTATTTGTAACAATGATTCAATTTGTGTTTGATTTTTTGATTCCTCAAATTAGCTTTTCTATTCATTTACTGGGATTTATGATAGGATTTTTTACTTGTCTTGTTTGTTTCACAGATGTTTTTAGGCTTGATCGTTAAACGACTAAAATATGAATAATGATAAGCAGTTTATTTTTCTAGCATCTCTATTAGCTCTCACCGTTTTTGTTGGCTCTCTTTTTCTGCTAATAGGCGGGGCAAAAGCTGCTATTTTAGGAGCTTTATTGATGCCAATATTAGTTTTTTCTTACTACTTTCCTCGTTGGGGTTTGTTAGCTTTTTTAATTTACTTACCTTTTGGAGGAACAGTTACCTATGCAATTGCTGGAGTTTTTCAGGCAATTGGCGGAAAAGTTAGTTATACTTCGGAATATCCTCTTTTTCACTTAGCCAAAGATGCATTCTATTTTCCTGCTTTATTAGCAATTTTAATTACGACTCAATCTCTCAAAAAAATATTACCTAAAGTTAAGCCTTTATCGATTGCTTTAGGTATTTTTCTACTAAGTTGCTGCTTGACATTATTCTTTATTAATTTC
Organism: Microcystaceae cyanobacterium; assembly: GCA_041743025.1. Lineage (GTDB taxonomy): Bacteria > Cyanobacteriota > Cyanobacteriia > Cyanobacteriales > Microcystaceae > JBGTNM01. The sequence continues at coordinate 4,488 of JBGTNM010000342.1, read as the reverse complement.
TCTCAACATTTTACTCAGCCGGGAGAAAATTCTATCTTGATGGGAATGATTGGGTTAAAAGTTCTAATTGGTTATATTCCGCTCATTCTCTGTGCTTATTATTGGTTTCGCGATCGCCAAGACTTATCTTTTCTTTCCCGTGTTTGGGTTACTCTTATTTTAATTTGTTGTACTTTGTGCATTATTCAATATTTCTTACTGATCTCTGGCATTTGTCCAGGAAGTAGCGATTTACCCGATCCCGCGTTTGATAGAGCAAGTTTACAAGCACAGTGTTTTGTCGGCGGTTCTCTTCTCTACAATCCGAATTTAAATTTAATCCGTTTACCCGGTACTTTTGTCTCTCCTTGGCAATGGTCTTGGTTCTTAATTTCGAGTAGCTTTATCACCTATGGTATAGCCATTAGTGAGTCTTCTCGACCTTGGCGCTGGGTAAGTTGGATCGCTACTATCAGCGTCTTAGTTGCAACGGTTCTCTCTGGACAGCGAACCTCATTGTTGTTGGTTCCAATTATTTATTTAGTCTTGCTACTCCTGACTGAAAAACGCAAACAATGGTTGCCTCTTAAAATCGGCATGATTGTGCTTATCGCCGTTTTAATGACTAGTCAATTAGGCATTGTCCAACAACAAATTTCTAATTTTGTTGCTCGTTGGAATTATGCTCCCCCACCAGAGTTTATGGCAAGACAAATGAAATGGATTGCCAATAATTTAGAATGGTTAGGACACGGATTAGGACGTGCTACGAGTGCGGCGCGGCGTTGGGGAGATATTCAACTAATAGAAATTTTCTATGCCAAAGTGCTTTATGAAATTGGCATTTTGGGATTTTTGACGTTTTTGGGAGTCGTGACGGTATTGACACTCTTGACCTATCGTGCCTATCGTTCTCTCAAAACCCCTTCTATGCGGAGTTTGGGGTTATGTTTGTGGCTGTTTGTGCTGTTTATGAGCTACAACCCCTACTATTATCCCCTAGTTGTCGATCCGGTGGCAGTGTATTACTGGTTTGTGGCAGGAATGTTGCTGAAGTTGCCAGAAGTTGAGGAAAATAGCGAATTTGCTACATAAAAGCGGCTGAATAATAAATTTTAATGAATTAATCTTGATCGACTAAAGTAAAAACCAGTGATCGCGATCGCTGGTTCTCATCATGATCAATTGTTGTTGTTCTTTGAGGAAATCCGAAAAAGTGCGCGTTCCCAGATCTCTAGACTTAGCATTCCCAAAATGCTAAACCATCGGCTCTGTCTATAAAAATTGTAACATTAGACACGCTCATTTGTAAAAAAAATTTAAGTTTTTACCACGCTTACTCTGTTTTTCGGTAAACTTATAGATTGTGCGGCTGTCCCCAAAGCAGCCGTTCTCGTTTATAGATAACCATTCCCGGTTTTGCGCCTTTGGGTTTGTAGACGTATTTAGGTTCGGTATAAATGACGGGAACGCGATCGCTTTGGCGGGATCGACTATAATAAGCTGCCCAATCTGCGGCGCACTGTAAATCAGCTTCATCAGGATGAGTGCCCGGTTCTAAGCGCAACAAAACGTGACTGCCGGCACTTTCTTGCGTGTGGAACCACAGATCGTAGTCTCCAGCGACTTTGAAAGTCAGGTGATCGTTTTGGCGATTGTTGCGACCTACCCACACTTCAAAACCGGAAGGAGTAAGGTAGCGATAGGGCTGAGAGTCGTCAACTGTGCTGCGAGGTCTGCTGCGCTGGACATCAAGATAATTTTGTTGAATCAATTCGTCACGAATTTCTTCTAACGCTTGCAAATCTGCGGCATTCTCAAAAGAGTCCAATGCTTGAAAGCTTGCCGCTACCTGTTCTAAATAGTCAATCTCGTTCTTAAGCACTTCGAGTAAAGGTTCTACGGCGCTTCGGGCGCGTTTGAGCTTTCGGTGTTGCTTGTAGAAAGTTTGAGCGTTATTTACGCCGTTTTTTTCAGGATTGAGGAAAATCTCAATAGGTTGGCCAGTTTCAAAGTCGTTAAGCGCAATCACCTTCATACCGGGTTGCCACTGATGCAAGTGTGCCATCAGTAAATCGGCTTGCTGGCGGTAATGATCGGCATTTTCCGACTGTTGGAGGCGTTTTTGAAACGTATCGGCTTTTTGATGCAGTTTCTTGAGGAGAGAATTGACCTTTTGTAGGAGTTGGTGGCGCAATTGTTGGAAGGTTTGGCGATCGCCTTGCATTTGATAATAAGTATTTAACAAGGTTTGCACGTCTGGAGCGGCTTTAACAATTCCCCAGCCCAAAACCGTGTAGCCGTCTTGCGTCCATCCCGGTTGAAAGTCTCCTGTTTCTAAAATTTTCAGCCACTTTTGCCAATAGTGAAACAATCTATCCCAGTCGGCTTGCTGTAAGGTATCTGTCGCCTGCTGGGGTTCGAGATTCGTCTCCCGAATCAGGGCAGTAGCAACGGCAGGACTCAATCCTCGGTAACTATCGAGCATTTGGCGTTGCAACGCGCCTGGAATGAGGCTAATGCGTTCTTGCCAGCGCGATTGAGATTCTTCTAGGGTAGGAAACGTTCCGGTTAGCGGGGGAGGTAGTTCGTAAGCTTGCCCAGTTTGAACGGTACGCACGCGAGATTGATCAGCCGTAACTTGGTGAGCAACAGTGACGATCTGTTGCTTAGCATCGGTCAGAATGGTGTTACTATATTTGCCCATAATTTCTAAATAGAGATGCCATACCGGTGGATCGCCAGGGCGTTTGGCAAATTGCAGATCGACGACTCTCTCCCAAGGAGAAAGCATTTCTAGGGCAATGAGGGCATAACCGTTGAGTTGGTGGCGTAACTGATCGCTAAAAGTAAAAGTATCGGGGGTTTTGGGGGGAGAATCGCCGATACAGAGGCGGGCCGCCTGCGGATGCCAACTAAGGGTCAACCAGCTTCGTTTTTGCAGGGTACGGAGGGCAAGGGAAAGGGTGTAGCGATCGCGCTGATAGACTTGTTCTAGGCGTGAGGGCAGCCAGTGCGCTTGCAGGTCGCGGCAGATCGCTTTAAGAGTTGTGACATCAACAGGTTGCATTTTCGTTAAACCTTGGGCTGAGGGGGTGGCGTAATGCCTAACTTGGTCAGCATTTGATCAATTTCATTAAGCAAAGCAAAATCTTTAGCGGGTAAAAAGGGACTGTCACTGCTGACAATAATTTCTCCCTCAAAAGCATTCTGTTCTAAAAAGGCAAATGAGCGGCGAAATTGCTGCGGCGTTGCTTCAATAGGTGCGCTAAAGTGACAGGGAACAATGTGCCGAAAGTTCCAACTTGCCACGCGATCAGCCCAGTTGAGGGTGTCTCTGGGGGCGCGGTTGAGAATGAGCATCTGGAGAATGGGGGCAACCAACAGGGGCCCGCCACTTTGCAGGGCGGCAAAAGACTGATGCCAGCTTGGTTTCCAGGCAAAGGGATACAAGCCAAAATAAGCTTTAAGCGATCGCTCGGTAGCACCGAAAGACTCGCGGAAAGCCCGTCCCCAACTGAGGGTTTCTAGGGTACTCGCTCGAAAATAGAGGGCAAACAAACAAATGCGCTGCCATCCCTTACGGCGATTAGCTTCTGTGTTTTCAACTCGGTCACTCGCCTTATCTCTAGCATGAAAAAGCAATGGATAGGGGTCGAGTTGAACGATCGCTGGCGGTGTGTCTGGGATGGATAGTACCGTATCCGTAACTAGCAGGGTTTGCGATCGCTTGTCAAAAACGGCTACTTCGGCAAAACGTCCTGTCCCCAGTTCTATCGGGCCTAACATTTCCCAGTCAAATTGCCTGGTAAAAGGAACTTCAGTGTTAATAGAAGGAAATAGATAAGTGCGCTTGGCGGGGAATCCTAGCCAACTTAAGGGTAGATTGACGGGGAAACTCCACTGATGCGGGGCAATAAAAACTTGCGCTTGGGGAAACTGTCGGGCGAAGGGGCCAGCGAATACTTTATGCTCTAAACCAGAAATGGTCGGTAAAATAATGTACTTAACAGGGCCGTGTTCGGCTTCTAATTCTCGGACAAGCCGCACACATTCAGGGGTTGGGGCAACAGGCGCATAGGCAAGCAGTCCACCTACTTCGAGTTTGACCACACTCATGCGAATGGGAACGACCACATAGAAAATGCCTTGAAGCTGCTCGAACGTCCAAACCGCACCCTTAACGACTTCTTGGCGAATCGTTCGTCGCTGACTGTGGGGATAGAGAGGGACGGCAGGCCAGAACGGCCAAAAACAATCTTTCGACCTGATAGTTTCTTTCACGGGTTGCCTTTGTGTCATTGGAGAAGGCGATCGCCTTGTAACTGCCTGACAGCGACAGAGTTGAATGGTTAATTTTCCCTAAATTCTATAGCAAGCCTAAATGAATTGGACAAAAGCATCATATTTTGCTAGATTAGGAATCTTAAAAAGTTGGTAATCAAAGAAAAGCTTAAATAATCTTTTAACAATGGAAAAGTTACGACACAGATAGTAGAATCGTCGAAT
>JBGTNM010000341.1:0-1924 GCA_041743025.1 Microcystaceae cyanobacterium | reverse complement strand
CAGAGAATAAATTCTCTGTCTCATAGCTAAAGTCCGTTGAAACGGACTAACAACCCTAAGAAGAGTCGGTTTATGGAAGTTGAATATTTAATCAGGTAATTATTAGTACATTTAGATTGCCAGAGAATAAATTCTCTGTCTCATAGCTAAAGTCCATTAAAATGGACTCTCACACCCTATACAGCAGTCGGTTTTAACCGACTTATGCTTTGAGACAGGGATTTTAATCCCTGGCGGACTAATTACCTGATTAATTATTCATATTTCATTAATCCTTAGCGACTCAAAATACTAATGAAATCAAAACCCCAAAAATAGCCTTATTCTTTGGCTTCCATACGGACGATATCTTGTACGGTAACACCGACGATATCTTTACCGACAAAAACACTACCCGTTTTATTCTTCTTGAAGTTAGCCATGACAGCTTGGTAGGTTGCTGCGGGTAAAGGAACATATTTCACTTCCGAAACCAATTTAGGAGCATTGGTGAGGTAGTATTCAACAAACTGTTTAACTTCAGGACGTTGAGCCGCTTTAGCGTTAACGTAGATGAAAATAGGACGAGATAAAGGGTTATACTTGCCATTCTCAACAGTGGCTTTAGATGGCATTACTGGCCCTTTACCATTATCAACTGCGATCGCTTTTAGTTTATCTTTATTCGCTTCGTAATAAGCATAACCAAAATAGCCAAGAGCATTTTTATCACGGCTTACACCTTGTACCAGCACGTTATCATCTTCACTAGGAGTATAGTCAGTACGACTTTTTTTCGACTCACCGACAATTGCTTCAGTAAAATAATCAAATGTACCAGAGTCTGCACCTGGGCCATAGAGTTTTACGGGTGCATTAGGAAACTTTGAGTTAACTTGATTCCATTTCATGATTTTACCTGTTGCTGCAGGTTCCCAAAGTTTTTTCAATTCAGCAACCGTCATGCTATTAACAGCAGTGTTTTGTTTATTCGCAACAATGGTTAAAGCATCAAACGCAATAGGGAGTTCAATATATTTAATTCCAGCAGCAGCGCAATTTTTACGCTCGGATTCTTTAATAGGACGAGACGCATTAGAAATATCGGTTTCACCTGCACAGAATTTTTTAAAACCACCACCTGTTCCAGAAACACCGACTGTCACTTGGGTATTGCGGTTTTTCGCCTGAAAATCTTCAGCAACCGCTTCAGTAATGGGATAAACGGTACTAGAACCATCAACTTTAATGGTAGTACGGTTTTGGGAATAAACCGAAGGAACAGCTAAAGCAGCCGCAGTCACCACCGCTAGAGTTCCGCCAATCGTCCAACGATTGAGTTTAAATTGGAAATTACTGGTCATATACTCCTCTAAAGTTGTTATTTGAATTGTTTTATGAAAAAAATCACAATGACATTTCACTGATCATTATATAGAGTTAGTAACTAACTTAAGTTAAGTAATCTTTAAAGAATTTTTAAAGTTAAGATTTGATTAATTTAAGATTAAGGAAAGATGTAATATATTTGATATTTTTTATTAAATAGATTTTAGGTTGCCAATCCCTAATATTGATGACTATGCTTCTAAAACATAGGTAAAATTTAGAAAATAAGGGTTTGGAAGCCAAGCCCCTACAGTTAATTTTTCATAAAACTATTATTTTATATAAATTTTCTAACCTAAAAAAAAGCAGGCATTGCCCACCTTATCGATTTTATTTTAATGAATCTATTAACCAAAACGACCCGCAACATAATCTCTAGTTGATTCTTGAGTTGGATCTTTAAAAATTCGCTCAGTATGGTCATATTCTACCAAGTAACCCACTTTACCGCCTTTGGCTGTCGGTTCAGCATTATAAAAAGCTGTATAATCAGAAACTCGTGAAGCTTGTTGCATATTGTGAGTCACAATTACGATCGTATATTGCTTCTTGAGTT
>JBGTNM010000340.1:0-2118 GCA_041743025.1 Microcystaceae cyanobacterium | reverse complement strand
CTAGATAGAAATGAAGTCGAAAACTTACCTATTTTGTATGTTTAATTAATCTTTTTATTCAATTAAATTATTTAGCTTAATTTTCCTTTCATTGCAGTGTTTGGATTAGTTAATTTTGCTGTTTTATTCTCAATAAAGACTGCTAATCGAGACAGGACTGATTGTGATTGATTTTCAGGAGTTTTTGTTATATCGAACTCAGGTTCAAACAACGTTTAAAGCTAAAGACGACTCAGCAAATAACTTGGCGTTGCGGGGTTTGAGAAAGACTTGGCGTTCGGGAACCAGATTAAGCTGGGCAAACTGTTCGCGACTGATGTGAACCACCACAGGCAAACCGTCAGGCAATTCTACCTCAGCTTGCACCTCCCGTCCCAAATGGGTAATGCGTTTAACCGTCGCCCAAGTGGATGCACCTTCTTCCTCCAGTTGAATTTCTAAGTCGTGAGGGCGGACGAAAACCTGGAAAGGGGAGGGAGAAGTATTGCGGTGCAGTTCGGTATAGCAGAGGTGGTCGCGAAATAGGCGGGCATTACTGGGCAAAACGTTGACCTCTCCTACGAACTTCATGACGAAAGGCGTAGCAGGATGTTCATAGATTTCGGCAGGGGTTCCCACTTGTTCGATGCGCCCTTGGTTCATGACCACAATTTCGTCAGCGACTTCCATTGCTTCTTCTTGGTCGTGAGTGACGAAAACGCTGGTGACGTGAACTTCGTTGTGGAGTTGGCGCAACCAAATTCGCAGTTCTTTGCGGACTTTAGCATCTAACGCGCCAAAAGGTTCGTCAAGCAGGAGAACCTTCGGTTGGACGGCTAAGGCGCGGGCAAGGGCCACTCGTTGGCGTTGTCCTCCTGAGAGTTGTCCTGGATAGCGATCGCCTAATCCTTGGAGTTGGATTAATTCTAGCAACTCCTCGACTTTTTGTTTGATGCTCTGGCGAGGTGCTTTACGAATTTCGAGTCCAAAAGCAATATTTTGTCGGATAGTTAGATGTTTAAACAGGGCATAATGTTGGAAAACAAAGCCGATATTGCGTCGCCGAATATCAACATGAGTGGCATCGTGTCCGTTGATGATAATAGAACCTGAATCCGGCTTTTCTAAGCCTGCAATTGCCCTTAAAAGGGTAGATTTACCAGAACCAGAAGGGCCTAACAAAGCGACCAATTTTCCTGATTCGACTTGGAGATTGATGCGGTCTAAGGCGCGAAAGTTGCTGAAATTTTTAGAAACTTGTTTGACGTGGATACTCATGATTTTTCCTTAAAATAAAATTGGTTTAATGAATTGTTTGATGGGTATAACGCTCTAAGGCTTCCTTGCAAATTAGCGTAACAGCCGCCAAAAGCGCGAGAACTGCCGCCGCCGCAAAAGCAGCTTCAGTTTGATAATTTTTGTAGGCTTGTTCAACAAAAATAGGCAGGGTAGCCGTTCGACCAATAATACTGCCTGAAACCACCGAAACCGCCCCAAATTCTCCCATTGCTCTAGCATTTGCTAGCAAAATTCCATACAGCAAACCCCAGCGAATATGAGGGATAGTGACTCGCCAAAATATCTGCCAATCATTAGCGCCTAATGTGCGAGCGGCATCTTCTGGTTCTGGCCCCATTTCTTCGAGGACAGGAATTACTTCTCTGGCGATAAATGGCATGGTAACAAAAATCGTGGCAATGACCATTCCTGGCAGCGAAAAAATGATTTTAAGATTCGCTTGTTCTAACCAATTACCAAACCAACCATTGCGTCCGTAAAGTAATACGATCATTAATCCTGCAACGACAGGAGAAACCGACAAAGGTAGGTCAATAATGCTGATTAATAGAGCGCGTCCCCGAAACTGATTGCGAGCAACCACCCAAGCAGCACACAGCCCGAAAATGGTGTTTAAAGGAACGGTGATTGCAGTAACGATTAAAGTAAGTCTGACAGCATGGAGAAAGCCTCTTTTACTAGCCGCTTCTAAAAAAGTTTGAATACCTTTGTGAAAAGGTTGTTAAAAAACAGCGACTCCCGGAATAAAAACAATGAGTAACAAGTAAATTAAAGCGATAGATATTAAAACAGTCTGCGTTGATTTAGTTGTTTGCATAGCGGCGACTCCACTGTTGTAAG
>JBGTNM010000339.1:0-3173 GCA_041743025.1 Microcystaceae cyanobacterium | reverse complement strand
AAAAATTCCTGTTTATTAGCTTAAGTAAGTTCACAATATTATCTCATTTTTTGTCTCAATAAATTCTCTTTTTTAAATTCACAAGAGAACTTATCCTGAATATTAATTCAGGAGAAAAGGCAAATTTTAGGTAGGGTTAATTTAGTTTAGGGCAAGCTTTTAAAATTTGCTATTATACCATAAAAAACTTTTGCAAGAGGTCTAATACAGTTGTTTTCAATCTCCATCTTCTGAGGACTCAAAAAGACCCGTTTAAGTGGAAGCACTTCGAGAAAGAAATTATTTTACTCTGTGTCCGTTGGTACTTACGCTACAGTTTGAGTTATCGAGATTTAGAAGAAATGATGTTGGAAAGAGGCTTAAAGGTAGACCACACAACAATCTATAGATGGGTCATTGAACTAGCCCCAGAAATTGATAAGCGGAGTCGTCCTTATCTCAATCCGACTAATGATTCATGGAAAGTGGATGAGACGTATATTAAGGTAAAAGGAAAATGGAAATATCTCTACAGAGCGGTAGATAGTGAAAGTAATACCTTAGAGTTCATGTTGAGTGCTAAACGAGATAAAAAGGCAGCGATGAGATTTTTCAAAAAAGCCTTGAAAGCCAAGCATAATAAGCAGCCAAGAGTAATCAACGTTGATAAAAACGCGGCTTATCTTCCAGCTAGTGAAGAACTGAAACAAGAAGGAATCCTCAATAAAGATAGTGAGTTAAGACCCATAAAATACTTAAATAATAGGTTGGAGCAAGACCATAGATTTATCAAGAGAAGGGTAAATCCTGGACTAGGATTCCATTCTTTTAATACAGCCCGTCGAACAATTCAAGGCTATGAAATGACGAATGCAATTCGGAAAGGACAGATTAAGAGTATCAAAAAAGGGGATATTCTGGGTCAGAAGAAATTCATTGAGTCTCTCTTTGAAATGGCTGCTTAAGTGAGAGAAAAGTTATCAGCTTTTCTGTCTCTAAAAAAAGTTTGCAACAGAACCGCTTTTAAAAAAGATTAGGCAATGGCTTAAAATTAAACCTAAAAAGTTTGGCATTGCTGATTTTATGGTTGATCTGCCACCAAGTTTCAAGTTTTGAGGGTTACGATCAACAGTGTATTCAGCAACGCCCTAAAAAATAGGGCATTCGCAGTATTCCCGCCGTTCTCATGTTCAAAAACGGTGAAGTGGTCGAAAATTTAGTCGGTAAAGCGTCCTATGAAACCTTTTCTCAATCTCTTGAAAAGCACCTTTAGGGAAGCGATCGCTAATGCTCTCCTTGATGAAGGAGATGAAGAAGGAAGGGCATCGCGTGACGATTGACAATGCTACTTATGAAATTAAATTGGGAACAAAAAGGCAAATTTTTGGAAAAATCGCTTTTTATCAGCAAAGTAGACGAAGATTTTTTCAGGAAGATTCCCGACTGCGATCGCTGTCTTTTTTATTCCCAAGCTCCACACCTCATCTGCGTAGTTCATCCCCTTTTCCGTCTCTCTCCCCTTGGCTTTTCATTCTCAATAAGCTTGTCAATAAGCCCCGATCTTTTGATCGCTCGAATCTCAAAAAGCCTGTGAGTCATCGGTCGAGACTCCTTACCCATAGATTGAAAACATCACCAATGTGATGTGACCCTTTTTTTATTCTATGCTGTAGATGTTTTAATCACTTTTTTCTGAGAAAATTATGTTAAACCTAACCAAGATTACAGCCACTGCCTTAATGACAGCTACTGTATCAATGCTCTCTGTCGATCTTGCTTTTAGTCGTCAACCCGCCTTCAGCCTCACAAAAACAACTCCTCTGATCTTTGATGATGACGGTAGCCAGGATGGGATGACCGCCCTCGCCTATATGTTGGCTAATCCTCAGTTTGACATTCAGGCGATCACGATCGCTCAAGGTATAGCACGCCCTGATACTTTCGTCGATAACCTTGAACTGATGCTCGGACGCTTAGAGGTCACGGGTATCCCTGTAGGAATCGGCCGCTCTACGCCTCTATCAGGTAATAATGCTTTTCCAGAGTTCATTCGAGATGGTGCGGAGACGTTTTGGTCACCCTTTGTCACCCTGCCGGCTACCGCCCCACCTGTAGAAACCAGCCCCGCTCCACAGCTTATTGTAGACACGATTAAGCAGTCCCCCGAACCCGTCGCCATCCTCGCAACAGGTACGTTAACGAATATCGCTGAGGCACTACGGCTCGATCCGACGATTGTTGATAACATCTCGGTGATCCAAATTTTGGGGGGTGCCGTCTTCGTTCCAGGAAATTTGCCCGTCCTTCCCGTTCCTCCTTTTTCCACAAACACAGTAGCTGAGTTCAATATTTGGGTCGATCCTGTAGCAGCGCAAGAAGTCTTCGCTTACGGAGATCAAGGATTGAATATTCAATTGACTCCTCTCGATGCCACCAGCAAGATCAGTTTTTCCCGTGCTGATCAAGCCGCTTGGCTAGCGACTGGAACGCCTGAAAGTACGATCGCATCTGAATTTCTGGATTTTGCCCTAACGGTGATTCAAAGTAATAACGATCCTAATCCGGTTTGGGATTTGGTCGCAGCCATTAACCTAAGTGAACCAAACTTCGACCCAGAAATTCCTCTACGCATAGAAGTTGACACCACATCTGACCCAGGAGCAACCCAAGGACAGACCCGTTCTATCCCTGGAACCCCCAATGTTTTAGTCTCTTTAAATCCTAGCTTTAACAATCTCCCCTACAACAGCGGTCAACTCTTTTCAGTATTACAACAACAACAAGTTCCGGAACCCAACTCGATTTTAGGCTTAATGAGTCTAGGTGTACTAGGTGTCGGCGCAATCTTGAAGAAAAAAAGCACTCATCTGTAAAAGTTCTATAGTTTACTGCTTTAACTCCTTGTGCCGTTCTTGTAGTTCTCGAATGGAAAATAACTCTACAGTTGTAGATAGTAATCTAAGGTGCTTGAGCTTGTTTACGGTAATGATAGTAACGAGAGATCGCGCTCTGGGGTGGTGGCCATCATTGAGGCGACTTAGAAGAGAAGTGCGGGCGTGGTTCAATCGAGGGTAACACTTTACAAGAAATTTTTCGGCTTGATAAGAACGTTTGTTCTAAGAGGTTAGATTAAGTTAGAAAAATAGGAGATAATGGGAAATTACTGAAAATCTCTGATTATCTGTGAGGAAACC
>JBGTNM010000338.1:0-4232 GCA_041743025.1 Microcystaceae cyanobacterium | reverse complement strand
GAAGCAAAAGAAGAGTTGGTCGGCCAAGATTTGCCTCTCAAGTTTCTCGAAGTCGATGAAGAACGCAACCGCCTCGTACTCAGCCACCGTCGGGCGTTGGTAGAGCGCAAGATGAATGGTTTAGAGGTCGGTCAAGTGGTAATTGGCACAGTACGCGGCATCAAGCCTTATGGGGCTTTTATCGACATTGGCGGAGTCAGTGGATTGCTGCACATTTCTGAAATTTCCCACGACCATATCGATACGCCTCACAACGTCTTTAACGTCAATGACGAACTCAAAGTGATGATCATTGACTTGGATGCCGAAAGAGGGCGGATTTCTTTGTCTACGAAGCAACTCGAACCCGAAGCGGGAGATATGATCAAAAACCGCGATTTAGTCTTCGAGAAAGCGGAAGAGATGGCGGAAAAATACCGTCAAAAACGCTTGGCTCAAGTCACTGGACAGGCGGCTGAAGCTGAAGTTGAAGCTGAAGTTCTCGAAGACATCCCTGCTGCCTCAGAAACCGAGGAGGAACTCGCTGTTGCTGCGGTTGAGGACTAATTCATAAAAACGGGTTACAAACAAGATATCTGTGTAAAAGAGGGAAATTTCCCTCTTTTTTAGTAAATTTTTGCAATAATTAGGCAGATGGCACGGGTTAGGCATTATTTATGTGCCATAATCTGTAAAGAAATGTAAAGCTATACAGAATGCCAAATCGAGTTATCGTTATTGGTGCAGGCATTGGGGGATTGACTGCCGGGGCATTGTTAGCCCGTCGCGGCTATGATGTAACTATCTACGATCAGGCTATCGTTCCAGGCGGATGCGCCTCTACCTTCAAACGGCGCGGGTTTACCTTCGATGTCGGGGCGACGCAAGTAGCCGGTTTGGAACCTGGAGGCATTCACCAGCGAATTTTTGAGGAATTAGGCGTAGAATTACCAGAATCATCGTTTTGTGACCCAGCTTGTGCCGTTTTCTTGCCTGGAGAAAGCCAACCGATTAATGTCTGGCGCAATCCTCAAAGGTGGCAACAGGAACGGCAGCGACAATTTCCTAATAGTGAACCGTTTTGGCAACTGATGGGCAAGCTATTCGCTGCTAGTTGGCAGTTTCAATCCCGTAACCCCATTTTACCACCGCGCAACTTTTGGGATGTGGGGCAATTGCTGCAAGCAATGCGCTTGGATACATTGGTAACAGTTCCCTTTGCCCTGATGAGCGTGGGGGATGTCTTGCGCTTGTCTGGATTGGATAACGATATTCGGCTGAAAACGTTTTTAGATTTGCAATTAAAGCTATATTCTCAAGTTAATGCTGCCGAAACGGCAGTCTTGTATGCGGCAACTGCCCTAGCCATGTCGCAGGCTCCTCATGGATTGTACCACCTCAGAGGCAGTATGCAAGTGTTGAGCGATCGCTTGGTTGAAGCCTTAGAGAAGCACGGCGGACGACTGTTTATGCGCCATAGGGTTGACGCTATCGATTCTGACGGCAGTAAAGTAACAGGCGTTGAAGTTTGCAACCCAAAAACAGGAGAACGTTTTACGGTAGAAGCTGATCAAGTTGTGGCTAACGTTACCGTACAAAATTTAGCTAAATTAGTTAAGTTAAAGCGAAATAGAAATTTAATCGGCAAAAAGCTCCCGCAACCGTCTGGGGCAGTTGTCATTTATTTGGGAGTCGAACCCGAAGCGATTCCTCAAAACTGTCCCCCCCATTTACAATTCCTCTATGATGAGGATGGCCCCATTGGCGAAAATAATTCCCTATTCGTCTCTGTCAGTCAACCAGGCGACGGACGCGCCCCAGAAGGCAAAACAACGCTGATTGCTTCAACTTTTACTGATACACAACTGTGGTGGCAAGGAACGCCCGAAGATTATCAACATCTTAAAGAGCAGTATACCTCTGAAGCGATCGCCCGCCTCAATTCCTACTTTCACCTTACACCAGAAACCATCATCCAGACTGAAGTAGCCACTCCCCGCACCTTTGCTCGTTTTACCGCCAGAGAAAAAGGTATTGTTGGCGGAATTGGGCAGCGATTGTCTACTTTTGGCCCATTTGGCATTGCCACGCGCACAAACTGGGAAAACCTTTGGTTAGTCGGAGATTCCACCCATCCAGGGGAAGGAACAGCCGGAGTGAGTTATTCAGCCTTAACCGCCGTCCGACAAATAGAAGCAAAAAGGCGGTAATTTTAGTGTTTACTCATCCTCCCAAGGCAAAACATCATGAAAGCGACTGTTATCAATGTAAAATCGACCGCCTGAAGCGCGAGAAAAAATATCGACAAACCGCATATTCCAAAGAATATCCGCAACCTGATAGGCGTAACGGGTGTGAATGGTTTGCGAGAAGGTTTCATCGAGTCCTGTCAGTGTCACCCAAATTTCAGCCTCCTCATCGCGCAGAGATTCAAGCGTCGCCTCAAACAAAGGACTGTTTTGGTCGATAGGGTGCATTACTAGCCAACTCAAACCGAAAATAGGCGTTTGGGAACGCAACAAGTGAATATCGTAAAAGCGGCGCAACTCATGCCCTTCGCGAGTGACTTCATTGTGAACAAAACTGACTCTCACTTGCGCTTCGAGAATGCGGTTGTCTCGCTGGTTAGCGGCGCGAAACATCAGCGTTGGAATGCCGTCAAACGGGCAAATGACCGCCACGCGACTAAAGAGAACTCTAGCAGTAGGACGAGCAAAGCGGACAAACATCAGCCCGGTCAAAATGGTAATCGACAGCAACCCCGTCCACACTTCAAAGGCCATGATAATTTGAGCGTAAAGCGTTTTGGGGTACAATGCCCCATAACCGACCGTAGAAAGCGTTTGAATACTGAAGAAAAAGACATCTTTGAACGATCCTGGTTCGGCGTTGGCGATGCCATCACCTGCGATCAAGTAAAGGCAGGCAAAAAGGGTATTGACTGTCAAATAAAATAAAGTGATTAGCAGTAAAAATCGCGGCCACGAGAGCGTTAGTAACCAGTGATAGAGATCAGTGCCGATACGATGGTGAGAATTGACTTTTTGCTTAGCAAGAACAGGATGACTAGCTTTGAGAAGACGGCTAGCACTGGGAAGGCAAGGGTTGTTAGAATCAGCCAATTTAGGGCGTTTAGCTTGTTTCATAATAAACTGGAGCTAGGAGTAAAACCCCCGTACTTCAGTCGGAGGATTGCTTAGAGAGACAAATTTAATCGCTAAAGCTTTAGTTTAGCTTGCTCCTCAGCTTTTCTTTAATGTTTAACGAGAAGCTTGGGCTAAAATTAAAAAAATTATCAGAACACAATAAAAAAAATTCTATGACAGTTCAACGTTGGACAGATGAAATGCTCGATGAACTCGCTTCAAGTCTTGCTGAACAGCGAGATAGCGTCAATACCCTACGAGATAGCGTCAATACCCAGCGAGATAGCATCAATACCCTACGAGATAGCGTCAATACCCAGCGAGACGGACTAGATACCGTCCAAGACAGTATAGATGGTTTGCGGGTAACGGCTCAAGCTTTGTTACAAGTTGCTGCTCAACATCAACAAGAAATGGAATTAATGAAAGAACGCCATCAACAAGAAATAGAGTTAATGAAACAACGCCAAGCAGAAAACGATGCTCGGTTTAATACGCTGCTTGAAGAAGTACGTTATTTAATTCGGCGTGATGACAGATTAGATACACCAGAAAACTGACAACCGCAGATTTTCCCCTTTATATCCCCTTTATATCATGGATAGTTTAATTAAAAAAAGGATGCTCACTTCCTAATAAAGATTCTTAGCACATTTTCCATTCTTTCTGCCCAAGATTCTTCGCCATGTCTTCCATCAGGATCTTCGACGATGAATAAATCAATATTTTCTCGATAGCCATAATTTTTAACTAACAAATCCCGCATCTCTCGCCCTCTTGCGGTTGCTCGTTCTTCGATAAATTTATTATGAAAGCCACCTTCACGAATTAATCCCCAATCTAAATAAATTTTGGGTCTTTTATGAAAATCTTTGAGGGTTTCTTCTGCAACAACCATTAAGGCAGAGGTGTCTAAAGACGCTAAAAACTCAGGAGCCATTTCTAATAAAGAAACATTGATCGCACTATCCAATCCTACCCAAAACGAAGGCGATAGTGCCGCGACCTGTCCAAAGTGATAGGGATGTCGGACGGCGGTGTAAAACGCTGCTAATCCCCCGTGAGAAGCCCCCGCTATTAACGTATTATCCGCGTCGCGAAGGGTGC
>JBGTNM010000337.1:0-2258 GCA_041743025.1 Microcystaceae cyanobacterium | reverse complement strand
AAATGGCAATATCATCAGTAAGTTGTAGCTACGGTATAAAAACGCCTGTTTTAGGGGCAATCTACGGCGACGACAAAGCAAAAAAATGCTTAACAGAAGGTCAATTCCAAATAAGATATTGAAAAAGAGATCAATCTTCCAAAAATAATCAATACTTTTACCATTTTCCCCTAGCTGACGATAGTAGTTGGTTGAAATAAGAGGACGAATATCTGTATTAAACCAATTTATTTCTTGCCGCCAATTCTTGGCATTCAGATGATTCGGACTCCAGAAGCTTCTGAAAGATTCCACAGCAACGTCTTTATGCATATGTTCCTTAATACGATTTTTGATTTTCTCCAATGTGCCAGTTTTATTAGCTCCTTCAAAGGGATTGGTATAAATTAGTTCAAGACTTCGACTCTTTAGCTCATCTAAACTCGCTTGTACTTCAGCAGAGCTAAATGAGTTTGAACCGGGTTGTTGAATCTGTTGCTCAAGCTTGCTGACCGTGCTTAGATATTCTTCTGTTGCTCGATTAGGTTCAATACCTTTCAAAGAATCATACAATTGTGTAATGTTTGGGGTTTTCCAAAAATAAAAATCGCGTAAAGGTATATAGCTCACATCGAATACAACTAAGCTGAGATTACATACCGCTATGGCAGCAATGATTCTTTCTACCCACTGAGGATATTGGGTTTTTAATCCTTCTCGAATCTCTTCCGTAAAATGTGAGCGAACTGAAATCAGAGCAGATTGAGAAGTACTTTGTAGATATTTCTCAACATCAATTCTATTTCCTGAATCGATTAAGGCATTAATTTCTTGTTGAATTGTTCTAACAACCTCATCTCTAAGTCCTAGCTTTTTCTGAAATTCTTCCAGCTCTTTGAGTGTCTCATCGCTGAGAGATTGTTGCTGCTCTGTTGATATGGAGATCGTTTCTATATATTTTTTCAAGTAATCTAATCGTTTTTTGTAAGGTGTGGGCGCTTTAGCTATAAGAATCTCATATCCATCTTCTACCGGGTAAAATTTAGGCGTCATTGTTGGAGCAGTTTCTCCAACTTTACTACTGGCATACTTGTGCAGTTCATCTACAGAGATCCACCCATCTTCATCAGAATCTGCTGCTCCATTTTCAAGACCCTCTACTAAATAGTGTGTGTAGAGTGAGAGTTCAGAATCCTTCTGCGCAAAAGAATATTGAGTAGAAGTAGAAGAGGTCAACATTGCCCGTCCTTTCCCGCCAAGCTGTTCCTGGACATTCACCGTACCGTCATCCTTTACAATCATTCCTAGAGCAATTGCTCCACTAAAACAGCAGTCTAGAATTATCACTTGACGTTGAGAGCGACTTTCATTCATGCTCTCGTGGAGAAAGCTAGCCGATACCGCTGAGGGTTTAACTAACTTGTTATCTTTTTTGCGGGTGTTACGAGTGGACAAATAAAGCTTTCCATTCTCATCTTTAATTCCATGACCGGAGAAATAAAACACTAATAAATCTTCCTTTTGCCGATCAGCAAACAGGCTGTATATAGCATCTTCCATCTCCTGACGTTGTGGGTTTTTCAGGACGGTCACGTTCTCTTTAGCAAAACCACCAATTTCTGGATGTAGCAAAACTTCCTGTACTGCATCCACATCCTTCACAGTTCCTAGGAGAGGGGTCAGTCCAGGCTCGTACTCGCTGACTCCAATCAGTAGTGCAACTTTTGCCATGATTTCTATCTAGATTTTTATAAAATCTTGGGCTGCTTTGATAGCTGCTTCAAGTTCTTCACGACTATGAGCACTAAGCTTCAGTTTTTTGCCGTTAGCTTCGACTTCTAACTCAATCGGCTTTCCTCCAAAGCGATCGCTCAGAAACCTAAATACTTGTTTAGCGTTTGCAGCATTGACTTCTGCTGTCAGGAGACCAATTAGAAAACCACTCAAGGACTTATTGCCTTCTGGCAGATTCAAGTCACGCAACCGATAAGTAGACTCAATTTCATCCATTGCTTGAAGTTCTTTAAGCAGTCTCTGCGTTTGCGTCTTTTGCTCTTCTGCTTCTAGCACTGGGTCGTTGAGATTTATCGTTAACCTGAAATTAGATACCTTCTCCATTTTCATCTACCTATATTCATTTTATTTACATTGAGATCCTTTCTATCAAGAATAGCAACCATTTAATTGGGTAGGTAACAAATGATACCGACTTAAGCAAAATTGTTTTGTCGAAGCGTTTTACCAAAATGCCAGTAACACAGTATCTCGCCAAAGGCTTT
>JBGTNM010000336.1:0-15527 GCA_041743025.1 Microcystaceae cyanobacterium | reverse complement strand
GAAGAGATTTGTTCTATTGCATCTGGAGCAGTAGAATCTACCGTTAAGCAAATTGACCGACGACTCAAAATTTCAGGAGCCCAGTGGAATGAGGAAAATGTTTCTCAAGTGCTTAAACATCGATGTGCTTACCTAAACAACAGTCTTTAGAAGATTTATAGTATTCTTGTTCTTACAAAAATGACTTGCTCCCGCTTATACTGTCTTTCGGTGGGGGCGTTTACTCAAATAGAACAACAAGAACCGCGATTAGCTGCGAGTTTTCATAAGTTTATCGTCAATTTACTTACCGAACGCCTCCAACGTCGAGAGAGCGAATTACGAAATCTTTTGCTGTGAGTGTCGTTTAATTATCTTCGTCTTCAGAGAATAATGATTCTAAATCTCGATATCCACTAACCACTCTAACAATCTCAACATCTTTTTGAACAACCTGATATAAAATAATATAACCATCCAAAGGTATGCCTCGTAAATTAGGCAAAATTTCTGTGTAAATCCGTCCTATATTGGGAAACTTCACTAAGTTTTTGCACTTATCCGCAAATCGTTTAACAAAACGTTCACCTGCTTCTATACTTCGACTGGCAAAATAATCAGAAATCTCATCTAGATCGCGAATGGCTTCTTCAGAGATGCTATAGTTAGCCATTTACTTGTTCCTGACGCAAGCGATTAAATTTCTTTTGTAATTGTGAAATAACTTTTTCTCCATCAACTTTTTCTCCTCTTTCTAATTGCATTAAGCCAGCTTCCGCTTTTTTACGAGTTTCATGCAGCCATTTTTCATAGCCTTGTTCTTGCTTTTCTAACAATTTCAAGGCACGATCAATCAGTTGTTCAACATTGGTATATTTGCCTTTCTCAATTTGCGACTGAATAAATTTCTCTTGTTCTGAATTTAAGATAATATTCATGATATATACTCCAATATTAATTAAATGATTAAGAGGTGTATTATCCCACCTTAACACATCTTCTATAAAATAAATCTTAAGGCACGTTCAAGGCTTGCTCTATAAGTGCGATTTTATCCATAGCAAGAAATGGGTGGCATGACAGCTTAACTAGAGATAAATTAAAGGAAGAAATATGAGATAATCAACATGAATCCCTCGATTGAAACTAGCATCGTTTACAGTCAAGATTATCAAAGAATTGCCAAGGCGATCGCTTTTATGCGTCAAAACGTATTAAATCAGCCCGATTTAGCAACGGTAGCTCAACATATTCATCTAAGTGAGTACCATTTTCAACGATTGTTTACTCGATGGGCAGGCATCAGTCCCAAGCGTTTCTTACAATATCTCACTGTTGAATATGCTAAATCAAAAATTGCCCAAACCCAGAACCTTTTAGATCTTACCTCAGATGTTGGTTTATCGAGTCCAGGACGATTGCACGATTTGTTTGTCAAATTGGAAGCTATGTCGCCAGGCGAATTTAAAACAGGTGGTGCAAGATTGCAGATTTGTTATGGCATTCATGAAACGCCTTTCGGCCAATCTTTAATTGCAACCACTTCTCGTGGCATCTGTCACCTTCAATTTTTGGATCTATTGGATCTAATTGAACAAGAAACGATTGAAAAGATGCTTCATTTAAGCTGGCCAAATGCTGAAATAATTTGCCATCCCTCGGTAACACAAGAAATTTGCGATCGCCTTTTTTATCCAGTTACGATTAATCCCCAACCTTTAGTTCTTTTAGTCAAAGGAACTAACTTTCAGATTCAAGTTTGGCGGGCACTTTTGCGAATTCCGTTTGGTAGCATGACAACCTACCATTCTCTCGCAAAAACGATAGGAAATCCAACGGCGGCAAGAGCGGTAGGGAATGCTGTCGGTAACAATCCCATTGCTTTTTTAATTCCTTGCCATCGCGTGATTCGAGAATCTGGCGAGTTAGGAGGGTATCGTTGGGGTAGGGAGCGAAAAATGAGTATACTTAGCTGGGAAGCCTGTCATATCAGTTAATGGTAAACTATTGTTTATTGGTTGCCTTTACTTTTAGCGAAATGAAACATAAAGTATTAACAATTGCGACTTGTTTAACCGCCTTAACTTTCTCGTTTCCCATCTGTGTGCTAGCCCAAAATCCACCTGCCGAAACCTATCAACCGGGATACTGGCAACCTGTCAACCGCTTCGATCCCGCTCGCCCTGTTCAAGTTAAACTAGTCAATCAAGCACAAGTGCCGCTTGAATACGATTTTACAGCGATTGAAGTTACCAATCCACAACCCCTGCTACCAGAAGAAACCAGAACTTTAAAAGATTTTGGCAATACTGCTTATATTGTCATCTATCCGACAGTCGAAATTGATCCGTCTGCGCCATTTACACTTAAATATAATGTCGATGTCACTCCAGAAAATATTGTAATGGTAACAATAGAAAAAGCTGAACCTGGATTTTTCGGCAATCGCGTCCTTAACTTACAAAAAACGGGGGCAATTTTTTTGTATTAGAAGGTGAACAGGATCAGGATTTTGAGGATTTACAAGATGAACAGGATAATATTGGTTAATTAATCTTTCTTTCGGCTTGATTGTTGACTCTAATACGCACACATCAATGCTTCAAAAACTGAAAATTTTGATTCGCCGTACCTTAACCACTGTCTCCCTTTCTGTACTGCTAGGACAAGGAATTGTCCCCTTGTCGCTTGCTACTTCTCCGCGCAACCCGGATCGTACAGTAGAGTGTGAAATACTGGTCGTTGGCGGGGGACTCTCAGGAACCGCCGCCGCCTATGAAGGACTCTTGGCAGGCAAGACAGTCTGCCTAAGCGAAATAACAGACTGGTTGGGAGGACAAATTTCGTCTCAGGGAACCTCCGCCCTCGACGAACGCCATACCCAAAGTCAAAAGCTCTACTATCCTCGTGGTTACTTAGAATTACGCAAACGCCTTGAAGAAAAATATGGGCAACTCAATCCGGGCAACTGTTGGGTAAGTGATTCCTGCTTCTTGCCCAAAGACGGCGATGACATACTAATGTCCATGTTAGAAGATGCCGCCGATCAAGGCAACGGAACCCTCAAATGGTTCCCCTCAACCGTCATTAAAGAACTAGAAATCGGCAAAAATCCCAATGGTGGGACAGGAGAGCAGATTTTAAGCGCGATCGCAATTCAACACCGCCCCGCTAAAGTAGCACCGCCTCTCAACACTGAACCCCTCTCGCAAACCCTCGAAGACGCTTACCGCTACGAAAATTCTCCCCGTTTTGAGAAGACAATTATTCGTTTCGTTCCTCAAAAACACGAGCAAAAACAACCCGCCGATTGGTACGTGATCGAAGCGACTGAAACCGGCGAAATTATCGCCTTAGCTGACGTTCCCTACCGCTTGGGTATCGATCCTCGTTCTTACCTCGAACCCTCCTCATCAAGTACCACTAACGATCCCTACTGTACGCAAGGCTTCACCTATACTTTTGCGATGGAAGCCACTGAGAACCCGCAAAACCATACTCTGCCAGTTTTTTACCCACAATACGCCCCCTACTACAGCTACGAACTTCCTCGTCTAGCCGATTTTGACCTCGTTTTTACCTATCGGCGCATCTGGAGTCCCAAAACGGGAGATAAGAAGACCTTTGGCGGCGTTACCTTTAGCGTTCCCACCTCTGGCGACATTTCTATGCAAAATTGGACGTGGGGCAACGATTACCGCCCTGGAACCGCCCAAGATAACCTCATCTACACCCGCCAACAACTGCAAGCAACGGGACAGTTGCAAGCGGGGGGATGGATGGGAGGACTGCGTACTGACACCCTCCGCCGAGGTGAAGAAAATGCGTTAGGCTATTTTTACTGGTTGGTAGCAGGAACCAGCGATTCCCAGCTGGGAGACGGGGTGAAAAAGCCTAACCCCAACCACCGCTTTCTTTCTGGATTAGATTCCCCGATGGGAACGGTTCACGGACTTTCTAAATATCCTTACATGAGAGAAGCGAGACGCATTATCGGGCGCAAATCTTTTGCCTACTCTGACGGCTTTACCATCAACGAAATTGATATTTCCCGCCGCAACTACCAAGATGAGTATTACCGAAAAACCCTCTCCCCTGACACCTACCGCCGCCTACAAGCTACCCTAGCTGGGTTAGAAGGGTTAGATGTCCTCAGTGGCGAAGTCTCTCCTGATACGGTTTCCCGGCGCAAGCGGTCTACGATTTATGCCGATTCGGTGGGCATCGGTCACTATGCGATTGATTTTCACCCTTGCATGACTCAATCACCGCCTGAAAAGCCAGGAAATACCGAACACACGGGCGAACGGCGCGGACAAGGACAAGCGTATCCATTTCAGGTTCCCCTGCGGGCCATGTTACCCCAGCGCCTTGATAATCTGATTGTGGCAGGAAAAAGTATTGCCGTCAGTCACATTGCCGCCGCCGCCTATCGGGTACATTCTTTTGAATGGTCTTCGGGGGCAGCCGCCGGAACCCTCGCTGCCTTTGCCATTGATGAGGCAACGCTACCTTATGAGTTGGTGAAAGAACCTTTATACCGTTCCAAAAAATTGCTGAAATTACGGCAAATATTGGATAAAAATGGCAATCCAACCGCATTTCCCGATACTTCTATTTTTAATGAAAATTGGGAGAATTGGCAGTAGGGTTAACTTCTTCCTGAGTTTTAAGGAAGAAGTTAACCGATGATTAGTTGTTTCTCTGCCTGCGTTTGAGCAACAAACTCGTTCCCCAAGTTCCCAAGGTTAACAGTCCCACCCAGGAAGTCGGTTCAGGAATCATAACCGCTTGAGGTTCGCTGTAGAGAAAGTCATCCATAACCACCACATCAACATTATTTCCGGGGTCGTCATTAGGGCCTAATGGGGTATTACCGGCAGTAAGGCGGACTCGGAAGACGTTAGGCTGAGCAAATGTCACTCCCAAGAAGGAAAGCCCCTTATCATTGGGATCAACCGCCTCGGAAGCGAGGAGATCGCCATCGAGGTCGAAATACTCTAGTGTAGTCAATCCAGACAAATCGACATCAGTAAACACGGCCCCAAACCCACTGACTGCTGCTGGGATATCACTCCCTGCGACGAAAAAGGTAATATCCAGTACATTTGTGTCAACTGAGGTAAAAAGCCGATTGGGGCTGAAAGTCGTAAATTCAGAAGAATAAGTGGCGTTAATACTGCTAAATCGGTTATCTACAGGAGAATTTGCCACATTTCCCGGATTGCTAACCCGAAATTCCGAGCCAGACTCAGTGGAAAAAATAGCCCCTCGACCCTGGAAAAAATTGGGAGGCATATCAAAGGGAACTCCCGCACCATCCCAGTTAATTTCCCGCCTGCCAACCGCTAAGGGGCCTGGAGTACCGCCATTATTCGGTTCTCCCAAAGCAGCCCGAAATGCGGCAACTTCACCAGAAATATCGCCCGTTCCCCGAATGGTTAAAGCCAAGACAGGTGTAGGCAATGCTATTAACGATAAGGTTAACGCCACTCCTGCCCAACTGGCCTTCGATCCGCTTAGTTTCTCTGATTTAGTCATGATTTTCATCTCCCAAATGCGATTGATCGATAACTCTTCAATATTACTTATTACCTAATAATTGCTCGCCTTTTCTCTGTCTTTAGAAAGAGAGACGTTAACACAGCTTAGATCTTCTCATTCACGCGATCGCTCTATAGGTAGTAGAATGTGTTGAGAACGCATCCTACATTAAGAAAGAGTTACTGCGTAAGTCCTAAGTTTATTAACATTTGCACAGGGGTCTAATCGCCAGAGGGACTTGCCGCGTGAATGAGGTCTGGTTTTTCCTCAATTGGCGGACGTTCGATGATTTGCTTGGCGTTGGGTCGAGTCTGGCGGCGATCGAGGTTGTCGAGATGTACCCAAGTACCAGTGTCAACCGAATGGTAAAGAGCGCGAATGATACGGACATCAATCAATCCTTCCTCGCCAGAAGGTTCTGGATCTTGGTTTTGCAGAATACAATTAGAAAAATAGGTAAATTCAGCAGCCAGTTGATCGTGAGATTCAAAAGCGCGTTCTTGAGTTTCGCCGTTGAGGGTGAGATAGTGTTTTAATTCTCCTTGCCACGCATAGGCAGGATCTAAGCGCAAATCTCCCTGCGTTCCCACAATTTGATAATGGGAAACTTTGGCTCCCCCAAAACTAACAGTAAAGTTAGCTAGTCGCTCATTCGGAAAGCGTAAAATAGCACTAGTCATTTCTTCAACTTCGCTGAAACGTTGTTCGCCTTTGTTGGCAGCGACAGCAAAAACTTCAAGCGGTTCGTCTTGAAATAAGTAGCGTGCGGCGTTAATACAGTAAATCCCAATATCATCGAGCGTACCGCCGCCTGTGATGTCTCTCAAGCGGATATTCCCTTCTTCTACCTGTTGGCTGAAAACCGAGTTAAAAAGGCGCGGTTCGCCGATTTTCCCCGATCGCACGACTTCCACTGCCTGCATATTGGCTTCTTCCAAGTGGAGGCGGTAGGCAATCATCAGCTTGACATTGTTATCTTGGCAAGCTTGGATCATTTGCTCGCACTCATCTTCGGTCATAGCCATTGGTTTTTCACACAAAACATGGATTGCCTGGAGTGCTGCTCGCACGGTATATTCACAGTGTAAGTGGTTGGGAAGAGCAATGTAGACAGCATCAATTTCACCACTGGTTAGGCAATCTTCATATTCTTCATAGGAATAGGTGCGCCGCAGGTTGTATTTTTTGCCCAATTCCTCCCGTTTGGCGGCATCGTCTGAAACTAAAGCGACTAATTCAGCGTTTTCGGCGTGAGCGAAAGCAGGTAAAGCTGCCGCTTGAGCAAACCAACCTAAGCCAACGACGGCATAACGAATTTTACGCTGGGAAGGTGTTTGAGATGAGGTCATAGGAAGATCTCCAATAACTTTTTATTTTCTAAATTAATCCTAAAGATCTAATCTTTCACGCCCTTCTCACCAATGAAATAGACTTTCCTTTAAAGACTCTTTCTAAAGTTTAATCTGGACGCTTGGCGAGTTGAAACTAACTTTGTTCTAGAACTAGCCTCTGGGCAAGAGCAGTGTGCTAGTTGTGACAAAATTCTCCAACTTTGTGAAGCAGATCAAGCAAAACTCATTGTTCCAGCCTATAGCCTTGCTGAACCTCATGAAAAATTAAGCCGTCAAGCCAAAAGCCGCCGAGATCTGCAACAATTGTTGGATACCGAATTAAGGCAACTCTCGCGCACGACATCCTATGCAAGTCGTATCAAAAGCATTCAAGATATTGCTAGTTTGATGGTGCAAAGCAATGAAGATGAACGACAGCGTTTTGTTCAATATCGAGCGCGTCTTATTAAAATTGCAGAAGTTGTTGCACTCACCGCCGATATCTTAATTGAAGCTGGAACCTGTGAAACCAAGTATGATTTGAAACCACAAGATGCCCTTGTTTATGCCTCAATCACTAGCCACTTGCGGCATTATCAACCCCAGCAAGCTTGTTTTCTTAATCGCAACTTCAATCCAAATTGTTATTGTAGTAATTTTTGTTATCACTCAATCGTTAGAGTTTTTTATGATACATATTTTTTTAATGCTGAGTGCGCTTGCAAACGACAGGATAAGCGGTAATTCCGTTACGCTTAAACGGTAAGCCATGTCTGACAAATCCTAATTTTAAATAAATAGGCAAAGCATAAGCGGTAGAATTAGCCGTTATTTTCTCTGGTATATCACTTTTAACTTTATTAAAAAGAGCTTTGCCAATCCCTTGATTTCGGTAATCTTTACTGACAAAAAATAGCAAGATGTGATTGTCGGGACTTATTTCAATGATTCCAGCTAATTCTGCATTTATTTTATAGATCCACACTTGAGAACCTATTCTAATTCGCTTCTTAAAAGCTTCTGGCTCAATAAACCGAAAAAAGGTCTTGACTCCTTGAGCAGTCATTTCATCCTTAATATCTTGTTCGACAACAAGCGTAATTAATTGAACGATTTTAGGAATATCTTCCCTAGTAGCTAGTCGGATCATTTAAATCACTACTCAAAAAGATTAAATGGGAATTTCTTCAATTTCACTAATATTTTCTAAATAATGACTTGACAATTGAGAGTTTTTATGCGTCATTTCGCCAAACTGGGAATAATAAAAACAAGTTTCTTCGCAATTGGCAAGATGGGGAAAATCAATACCTTTTGAAGCATAGTCATTAAGCCAACCATCCAATTTATTGAAAATGTTGCTCAAATCTCGCTCAGTTTGCTCGTGCTGCTGTGAATTATAAGTAAATGTTAGACTTTGAGGCTCTTTCGGCAGTTTAACAAACCAATAGGTCATCGAAATTTGTTCAGGTAAGTAATCAGAAGTTTCGGCGAGAACATACAAATAAAGGCGAGTCTGCCAATTTCTTTCTAACTTCGATTTGTTTTCTGGTTGTAAGTAGGTTTTCCAATCTAAAATGTAAGCGCGATCGCTATCTGCAATTAGTAGATCGTAAATAACTGATAAAAGATAGCCATTAAATGCTAAAGTACGGTAGTGTTCAGCTTCTTGCCAACTGTTTGAGCTAGGATGATTTAAGAGAGGAACTGCCTGAACTAAAGCTGTTAAAGAATGCCGTAGTTGCTCATCTTCTTTAAGCAAAGCATCTACCGACAAGCCTAATTCTTGCTGTTGCATCAACAAGTGAAATTGACTTCCCCAAGACAATCTTTCTTGCTGTTCTGGACTCATTGGCATCCCCAACTGTTCCAGATAAAGACGTTGAAATTGAGGAGGACAGGATTCTAATAGATTTAGCTGCGATTGAGAGAGTCGAATTAATGGTTTATCGTTCATTTCTTACAGGGAACAGGGAACAGTCAAAAGATACAGCAACTTTTATTTTTCCACCTGTTAACCCAATCTCAGTCTATAATAACTGGAAATAAACGGTGCGAGGAAAAATATGGCTGTCCAAATAAAACAAGCACTAGCTGTCGGTCAATACATTATCAGTCAGCGTTTGCAAGGAAACAAGCGTTTTCCTTTGGTTTTGATGTTAGAACCTCTATTTCGGTGTAATTTAGCCTGTCCAGGATGTGGCAAAATTCAGCATCCAGCAGATATTTTAGTACGCAACCTCACACCAGAAGAATGCTTTGCCGCCGTTGAAGAATGTGGTGTGCCTGTAGTATCCATTCCAGGTGGAGAACCTTTACTGCACCCCCAGATTGATGAAATTGTCAGAGGGTTGGTAGAACGCAAAAAATTTGTCTATCTGTGTACTAATGCCATTTTATTAGAGAAAAGTCTCGACAAATTTGAACCTTCTCCTTACTTAACGTTTAGTGTTCATCTCGATGGATTGCGAGAACATCACGATAAATGTGTTGATCGCAAGGGAATATTTGACAAGGCAATTCAAGCGATTAAAGCAGCAAAAGCTAAAGGATTTCGCGTCACAACTAATACGACTGTTTTTGCAGGAACAGATCCCCAAGAAATGCAAGCGTTTTTTGATTTTCTTGCCAGTTTGGAAACGGATGGCATGATGATTTCTCCAGGATATAGTTATGAATGGGCCCCGGATCAAGAGCATTTTTTAAAACGCGAACAAACTAAGGCGTTATTTAAAGAAATTTTGTCGCCTTGGAAATCGGGTGAAAAACGTTGGAACTTCAATCACAATCCTCTGTTTTTAGATTTTTTAATAGGAGAAAAAGATTATGAATGTACCCCTTGGGGAAGTCCCAGTTACAGTGTGCTAGGATGGCAGAAGCCTTGTTATCTTCTTAATGAAGGACATTATCAAACCTTCAAAGAACTTTTAGAAAATACCCATTGGGAAAATTACGGTCGCAAGAGTGGCAATCCCCAATGTGCTGACTGTATGGTACACTGTGGTTACGAACCTTCTGCCGCAATGGATGCACTAAAACCAGGCAATATGGGAAGAGCTTTAAGCAGTTTGTTTAGTGCTTAGTTAAGAAAATTTAGGGGAATTAATAAAAGTTCGATTCCCCTTTTCAATTACCCATTAATTAGGGTTTAGGGTGTGGGATGTAGGGTGTAAACCATTACTCCTAAATCAAAGTCCTCATTCAATCATTCAAATCAAAGTACCAATTACTTATGTCAGTCTATATATCTAATACTCCACTGGAAAAGCTCTACACCGAAGATTACTATCTTTGGTTAGAAAATACACTGGAACTCTTAAAACAGCATCAAGTAGAAAATTTAGACTGGCAACATTTAATTGAGGAAATAGAAGCCTTGGGAAATGAGCAACGCCGCAAAGTTAAAAGTTATCTCAGGCAACTATTAATACATTTATTGCTTTATCAATATTGGACACAAGAAAAAGATTACTGTAGCAAAGGATGGAAAGATGAGATCGGAAATTTTCGTTACGAACTAGAGCTATTGATTGAATCTCAAACACTTTACAACTATTTAATTGAACAAGTTGATGAAGTTTATACTAAAGCGCGAAAACAAACTATTCGGCAAACCGAATTAGCAGCCAGTACATTTCCTGAAAAATGTTCATTCACGATTGAAGACATTGTTAATTCAGACTTTTTTCCTGAATAAACTTTTAATAGATTTAACCCTATATCAGTTCCTCTTTATTGTTCAATGCTAAATTTAGTTAAAGTTATCGCTTCTGAACTTTCTCTAGCTCCCCAAAGTGTCCAAAACACTTTAGATTTATTGCTAGAAGGCGCGACTATTCCGTTTGTCGCTCGCTATCGAAAAGAAAGAACGGGATCGCTTGATGAAATACAATTAAGGGATATTTGGGAGCGCTATAATTATTTAACAGAACTAGAAAAACGTAAAGGCGTTATTTTAGAGGCGATCGCTTCGCAAAATAAACTCACTGATGAATTAGAAGAAAAAATTGAAAATTGCTTACAAAAAAACGAACTAGAAGATTTATATTTACCTTATAAACCCAAGCGTCGAACGAGAGCAACAGTTGCCAAGGAAAAGGGATTAGAACTGCTAGCAGAGTTTATTAAATCTCTCAATTATCCTAACGCTCAACCTCTTTCTCTAGAATCAGAAGCTAAAAAATATTTATCTGACGAACAGGAAATTGCAACCATAGAAGATGCTCTCAATGGTGCTGCTGATATTCTAGCAGAGGAAGTCTCAGAAATAGCGCAACTGCGAGCCTATTTACGAGATTATCTCTTTAAAGAAGGTGTGTTTGTCTCTCGGATTAAAAATGATTACCCTGAAGGAACAACTAAATATGAAATGTATCGTAACTTTCAAGCAGCCGCTAGTAAAATTGCGCCTCACAATCTTTTAGCTATATTAAGAGGAGAAGCTGAAAAAGTTTTAACCGTTACTCTTAATTTTGAAGAATCATTGGTTTTTGCTTATTTAGAAGTGCAAATAATTAAAACAAAAACTCCTCAAGTTAAGCAATTTTACCAAAAAATGATTAAAGATGCTTTTAAGCGTTTAATTGAATCCTCTTTAATTCGAGAAATTCGCGCTGATCGCAAAAATTGGGCCGATTTAGAATCAATTAAAACCTTTGAAACTAACCTCAGAGAATTATTGCTTTCTCCACCTGCGGGAATGAAACCGACACTCGCGATCGATCCAGGATTTCGGACAGGTTGTAAGGTAGCTATTCTATCGGAAACAGGTCAGTTTTTGGAGTACCAAGCTATCTATCCTCATTCGGGAGAAGCTAAAAAGAAAGAAGCAGAAAAGGTGATTAAAAATTTACTCAATAAATATCAAATTGAACTAATTGCGATTGGTAATGGAACAGCTTCCCGCGAAACTGATCACTTTATTTCAGAACTTATTAAACCGCTAGCAAAAAAGCCAATTAAAGTAATTGTTAATGAGTCAGGTGCATCGGTTTATTCTGCTAGCGAAATTGCCAGAGAAGAATTTCCTGATTTAGATGTCATTGTGAGAGGTGCAATTAGTATTGGCAGAAGGCTACAAGATCCGCTAGCAGAATTGGTTAAAATCGATCCGAAATCAATTGGTGTGGGACAATATCAGCACGATGTCGATCAGAAATTACTCAAACAAAAATTAGAAGAAACCATTGAAAGTTGTGTCAATTATGTTGGCGTTGATTTAAATACAGCCTCCCAACAGTTGCTAACATCTGTCTCTGGAATTACGACTGCGATCGCCAATAATATTGTCAACTACCGCAATCAAAAAGGAGCTTTTAAAAACCGTAAAGAACTACTAAAAGTGCCTAAACTTGGTGCGAAAGCCTTTGAACAAGCGGCGGGTTTTTTGCGAATTCGTAACGGTGAAACTCCTTTGGATAACACGGCTGTTCATCCTGAAAGCTACCCGATAGTCAATGCGATCGCTTCTTCAGTAAATGTTACCTTAACTCAAATTACTCAAATCAGTTCTCGACTCAAATTAGTCGATCTTAAGCAATTTGTCACTGAAACAATTGGACTGCCAACTTTACAAGATGTCATCAAAGAATTAGAAAAACCTGGACGCGATCCGAGAGAAGAATTTAAGTATGCTACCTTTCAAGAAGGAATCACTGAAATTACCGATCTAGTAGTAGGAATGGTACTAGAAGGTGTTATCACAAATGTAGTCAACTTTGGTGCATTTGTGGATATTGGCGTACATCAAGATGGATTAGTTCATATCTCTCAATTGGTAGATCGTTTTGTGAAAGATCCACAAGAGATTGTCAAAGTAGGACAAGTTGTTAAAGTAAAAGTTTTAGAGGTAAATCCTCAACTAAAGCGGATTAATTTATCGATGAAAGAGGTTCAATAAATTGCGTTCGCTATTCTTTATAAATTAAAATGTTCCCCCATTCCATCCCCACATCGAACCTTGCGCGTCAGCAAATTCAATGTAGGTACGATTAACAGGAACACCTAATTTATCTTTAATTTCCTGACAAAAATCCTGACTCATGGATTTTGTTTGATCGGAACTCATGTGACCGACACTTTTTATTTCAACGTAGCAAACAGGGTCAAATGTTCCTGCGAATGTCATCTTAGTATCTGGTTCAAAAACAGTCATCACATAAGATTCTGGCTTTTTTAAATGTTTAGCTAACTTTGCAGAAAGGGTTTTCAATAATTCCTCAACAACTTCTGATTTAGGTGCAGAAATTGAAGTTTGTACTTTAATTAATGGCATATTTACTACTCCTTTAATATTTGACAAGTTCATTAATGATTGTTAATTCAAGATCATCCCCCATATTGCCAACCTGTACTTTCTAGTAATAGTGGATTGCCTTCCCGATGAATTCCGGCACTGATGACTTCACCGACAAAAACGGTGTGATCGCCATTATCTACTCTACCAACAACTCGACATTCCACATAGCCAAGCGAATCTTGAATAATCGGACAACCTGTTTCAGTTCCTTCATAAAACTCGACATCTTCAAACTTATTTCCGACACGTCTTTTGGGTTTAAAAAATTGAGCCGCTAGTTCCTTCTGTCCGTCTTCAAGAAAACTAAGCGCAAAAACACCGCTTTTTTGCAACATTTCATGAGAACCCGAATTCGTTTTGACACAATTAACAATTAATGGCGGTTCAAAGGAAGCTTGCATCACCCAACTGACGGTAAAGCCATTCACTTCATCTCCGTCTTTAACGCCACAGATGTAAAGTCCGTGAGGAATTTTTCGCAATAAGGTTTTTTTTGCTTGTTCGTCTAGCAAGGTTTCTACTCTCCTTAAAATATTGTCTTTAAAATAGTTTACTACAAATTGTCTCTAACTAAATTTTTCAAATAAAGAAGCCAAAATAGTATTAGAAAACAAGAAACCTTCCGGATCGCTCAAGTAAATTCGGTTGATTTTCTCAAAATTAACTATTTTATTGGCATCGGGTGAATTGCCAAAGATGTCAGTCACACCAACTAAGTTGTTGCTGAAATAGGGTTGTAAGCTCGTCCAGATTGTTTGTACTGTTTTATCATTAAATAAAGCACGAATTTGTTGTAAATTAACTCCTTCTGCAAGCCGCAATCCCAGCATTAAGGTTTCTAATAAAATATCCGTTTTGGAAAGTTTAGAACAGTCAATCACGCCACCTGATTCTGCTAGTTCTTTTACCCATGTATAATAATCTTGGCGAGTGCCAGGACGAGTAAAACGCTGTAGATTCGTGTAACTCGCTGCTCCCATTCCAAAGCCATAGTAGGGTTTATTTTTCCAGTAAACGCGATTGTGAAGGCATTGATAGCCTGGTTTTGCATAATTAGAAATTTCGTAATGATCGTAACCTGCTTCTGTTAAAATTTGTTGAGTGAGGCGGTACATTTCGGCAGCAGTTTCATCATTAGGTAACGGGTATTTTCCAGGTTGATATTGCTTGCCAAAAGCGGTTACAGGTTCGAGGACAAGATCGTAACAGGAAAGATGTTTTGGTGAAAGAGCGGTCGCTTGTTTCAAAGAATACTCACAATCTTCTAAAGTCTGCTTAGGCAACCCAGAAATTAGGTCTAAACTATAGTTTTCAAGATTTATTTTCTGAATTAAACTAACAGATGCGTAAATATCTTGGACGGTATGCGATCGCCCGCAACTTTGTAACAATTCTTCTTGAAATGCCTGAACCCCTAAACTAACTCGATTGACTCCCGCTTTTTGATATCCCTGTAATTGTTCTAAAGTAAACGTTCCTGGATCGATTTCCATTGAAATTTCAGCATTAGAGCTTATTCCCAAGTGCTTATCTAGGGTGCTTAGGATACGTTCGAGTTGCTTTACAGGTAATAAAGAAGGTGTTCCCCCGCCAAAGAAAACCGTATTTAAAGGCTGCTTATATGCGGGTGTTACTAAAATTTCTTGACATAAAGTATCGGTGTATTCTTGAATAGAACTAGAAGCATGAATGTTAGTCTTCTTGCCTAAAACTGAAATCGGAAAATCGCAGTAGTAACAGCGACTGCGGCAAAAAGGGATGTGAATGTAAGCAGAACGAGGAATATTTGTGTCGATTTGAGACATTGAAAAAGTTTATCAATAAAAGCTCCAATTGATTTTAGTATAGCTCTTAGTCAAGTAAATAAGAAAAAATCAATCATTTTTCCATTGATTGAGCCAGCGTACCTGTCCTTGCAATTCTTCAGATTCTGTCTCAGATAGCATTTTATTTAAAGCAGTAATTAAACTAGATAAAGTCCAACTATTCTGAGCAGCTAAGATAATTCCATAATGGTTAGGATAGCATTGAGCTAAAATTAAAAAATCTCGTATGTTAAAGGTAAAAATACATCTTTGCTGCTCTATTACTCCCAGTAACTGCTTATCATCACTGGCATCTAATGGCATCCAATCTGTCGGTGTACGAGAAACATCGTGACCACGACTGACTAAAGCGATATGCAATGCTTTGATAGAAGTATCAGCATCTAGATGTAACCGAAGCTAACTCACTAGACCTCTTGAAAAAATATTTTATGCTATAATAAATGGCTATTTTTTAAACTTTCTCTCGATAAAATAGCAATAATTTTTCAGTTTTTGCAAGTCATTAAGTGACGAAAATTGCTGACAGCTTGTTTACAATAATCGCCA
>JBGTNM010000335.1:0-8103 GCA_041743025.1 Microcystaceae cyanobacterium | reverse complement strand
AAAAGGCAAAAGGCAATAGGCAATCTTATTTGAGGGAAAATTTAATTGTGCAAAAGGTCTATTGACCATTGATAGATAGCTTAACGGTATAAGCATCGCGAATGCCAGAAACTTTGGTAATTTCAGTCAATAGTCCTTCGGGAAGCGGATCGTCAAGGCTAACAGCCATCACGGCATCTCCGCGCACAATTTTACGCCCTACTTGCATACTAGCAATATTGACGTTAAAACTGCCCAAAATAGAGCCAATTTTGCCAATAATTCCCGGCATATCGCGGTGTAGGGTAAATAGCATATAGTTACTTGGCGGAACGTTAATCGGGAATTCGTCGAGATCGGTGATGCGGATTTCTCCGGTACTCAACAAAGCTCCCGTCACTGAATGTTCACCCATTGAGCCGAGAGCCGAGAGATGGAGAGAGCCGGAATAATCGCGCATCGAAGCATCGCGGGTTTCAATGATCCGAATTCCGCGTTCTTTAGCCTCAATAGCCGCATTAACGTAATTAACTCGCTCTCGCAACGCCTGAGACAGCAACCCTTTGATAGCAGCAACCACCAACGGCTGACTGTCATTGTTGGCCAGTTCGCCTTGCAGCCGCACAATAAGGCGCTCAATCCTGCCCCCCGCTAGCTGGCCGACCAATTGACCCAGGATTTCGGACAATTGCATATAGGGACGCAATTTTTCCATCACATCGGGAGTAAGCCCTGGAATGTTGACGGCTGAGCGTGCAGGCAACTCCAACAAGACATCGCGGATTTGCTCGGCTACGTCGATGGCGACATTAACCTGAGCTTCGGCGGTGGAGGCTCCCAAATGGGGGGTCAAAATCACGTTACTAAACTCCCGCAGCCGCGATTCTCCGAGGGGTTCTTGCTCGAAAACATCTAAAGCTGCACCCGCAATTTTGTCAGCTTCTAAGGCTTCTACCAGCGCGTCTTCGTCAATAATGCCGCCGCGAGAGCAATTGATCAGTCGGACGGTAGGTTTCATTTTGGCGAGCGCTTCTCGACCGATGAGGTGTGCTGTCTCTGTGGTTTTGGGAATGTGGAGGGTAATATAGTCGGACTCAGCAAAGAGCAAATCGAGATCGACTAGGGTACAACCGAGTTGATCGGCGCGTTCCTGGGAAATAAAAGGGTCGTATGCCAACAATCTCATCCCCATCGCTTTGGCGGCTGTCGCGACATGGGAGCCAATTTTTCCCAATCCGACCACGCCTAGGGTTTTTTTGTAGACTTCTGCTCCTATAAACCCCTTGCGCTCCCACTTACCGGCTTTGACCGATTGGTTGGCTTCAGGAATGTGGCGCGAGAGAGATAACATCATGGCCAGAGCGTGTTCGGCGGCAGCAATAGTATTGCCTTCGGGAGAGTTAACCACGACAATGCCGCGCCGCGTGGCTGCCGGAACGTCGATATTGTCAACACCTACCCCAGCGCGTCCGATAATTTTCAGTTTGCTTCCTGCTTCGATAATCTCTTTAGTTACTCGCGTTCCCGATCGCAGCATCAAAGCATCGTAATCTGGGATAATTTTGACCAATTCCTCTGGTGGCAATCCCGTTTTTACATCTACTTGGGCAACTTGAGAGAGGATCTCAACGCCAATTTGGTCAATGGAATCGGATACAAGCACTTTTGCCATAGTCGTCATTATCCGTTATTTCTGCGATCGTTGACAGGTAGTTAGTCATTAAGGTGCGTGGATCATTGTAGCGGCAAAGACGACTTTTGTTAGAAATCCTTAAAAAGATTTTTAGTTTAAAAGTTAGGTGTTTGTCATAAAACAGACGATAAGATCCAAAGAATTAGCAGGTTTAATCCTCAAATCTATGCTGATTGCTACCAATTTTGGGATTTGTGCCAATGTCGGTGACAAAAATATCGTTAAGGCTCCCGATTGGGTGTATTTGCTATCAGTACAGTTTATTCCGCCTGGAGAGATTCGGCGCAGCTATACCCCCCACGCAGAAGGCAATGTTCCAGCTATTGTCATGGAGTTCATCTCGGAAAATGAAATTCTGTAGCGATAATTCATGAATTATCGCTACTTTTGTGTATAGGTCTACGGTAAACGCTTAACAGGGGTAGGAAACAGAGTCTTCAAAGCAGACTGCCTTTCCATAACCGATTCTTGCCCAAAATTCCAAAGACTTTCATAGAAAAAGAAAGAAACTCCAGCAAACTTTTGTTGGCGCATTATTTCAACTTGTTTTTTTAACCGTTGTAGCGGCACTGGACGACCTTTTAAGCCAGATGAAACACCAATTGCAAAGGGGATATGTTGCTTGGCTGTTTTAACTTCACTTTGAGATAGTTCTCGTTGAAAACTCTCTAGACTTTCTCGATAAACTTGTAATACTAATTCTTCTACTAATCCCATTCTTTCCCATTGATACCAATCGAGTAAGTAGCAATTTTTAGAGAAGGTTTGTGGATTAGGCGATAGGGAAATAATTACATTGGGTTTAACCACTTTAATCGCTTGAAATAACTGTTTCATGTAATCAGTGATTTTCTGCGATCGCCAGCGTGTCCATTCTTGCCATTCTTGGCTATTACTAACACAATTATTGACAGATTGTAGGTTACTTGGCGGCTTAGGAGGTGACTTTCCGTTGTGTTCTTTTTGATAGAAGCTCACGGTAAATTCATCATAGCCAAAATCGAAAGGATAACCAAAATGATCATCAAGTTGAATACCGTCAATATCATAATTTTTAACAACTTCTAAGACTAAATTAGTCATAAAATCTTGAACATCTGAACGTAAAGGATTTAACCAAACACGCTGATGAACGTTGCCTTCTAGCCAAATCTTATCCCCGTTGAAGCGTTGTGTTAACCAATTAGGATGTCGCTTGGCTAATTGAGAATCTGCTGGAGCCATAAAGCCAAATTCAAACCAAGGAATAACAGTTATCTTTTTTTGATGTCCCTGTTCAACAATTTCTTGTAAAATATCACGATTTTGTAATCCTTCTATAGGATCGATTTCCTGTCCAGTAACTCGCTTGGCAACTTGACTGGGATAGAGAGTATAACCCCAATTCCAAACCGTCGGATAGAGAGTATTAAAGTTTAATTTATGCAAGGTATTGATAGCATCAGAAAGCGTATTTTTATTAAATAAAACCTCACTATCAATATTCGTCAGCCAAACACCCCGAATTTCAGTCGGTTCGTTGCGTGAAGTCGCTAAATACTGAGGGGCAAAACAAAAAATAAGACAACCTAGCAAAAAAATTAATAAAAAGCTCAGGTTTCGCCGAAAGAAACGTTGCAAATAACTGTAAAAACAAGCTTGATCATGAATAATTTTGCTCATTGCACCCAAAAATTATAATGTAGCACAAACATCTTGTCTGTCACAGTTACAGGCTAGAAGCCTATTTTACTGATAGGTTCGGGTGTCATTCACCGCCAACCAGGAGGCGCGTTGTGCATTATTCCCGTCCATTCTCAACACCGAGGGCAGTTATTTTTGCCCTTTGCAGATGACAACCCCAAAACGGCTGAAGTGGTTTCCAAAGTTCTTTTGTTGGCAAAAGATAAGAAGATTAAAGATCCTACCATTTTAGAGCAAATTTTGGTTTAGGAGATAGTTTTAAGGAAAATCTTTAACCCTCGTAAACTAAAATCCCAATAAGTGCTAAACTAAATTGTGTTTTACAAAAAGAAGTTGAGCAAGAGGTAAGGTTAGTAGTTGAAGGAGTTTGATCAGCCTATTTCATCTTCGTACCTAAACATTGTTGAGAAAACAAGATCTAATTTATTTGCTTGGCGTGGCCAGTTTTCGCCACAATTAATTGAAGTTATTTTAAACTCATACTGTCTACCTAACTCAGTCATTCTCGATCCCATTGCAAGAAAATCAAATAGATTTTGTTATAACATCTCCACCCTATATAAACGTATTTAATTATCATCAAAACTATCGCCAGTCTGCTGAAATCTTAGGATGGGATTTATTGAAAATAGCAAAATCAGAAATTGGTTCTAATAGAGCCAATCGAGGAAATCGCTTCTATACAATTATACAATTTCCTCAAGTAATTAGTAAAACAAGCTCAAAAAATACTCAAGCTATGACTGAATTACTCCGTCCTCATTATACAAAGCTAACAGCGCTTCTCAGCAATCCTCGGCTACCTAATGCTGACAAAAAAAAGTTAGAAGAAGCTCTCATAAAATACGGTGATTGGATTAATGCAATAGAAACAATTAAAGGTGGTCAATTAGATACAGTAGAAAAATTAGTTGAAGCGACTAATCGATATAAACGTTTTATTGAACTCGATCTAATATTTGACAGTTCAGATAACTTTCTCTATCGGCAGAAGGGCCAGCTAAAGTTAGATGATACTATCTTAGAAGAATTTTTACCGCAATTAGTTTTTCGTAGTTTAAGGGGAATAGACGATACTTTTGAGTTGGGGCCAAGAAATACATTTTCTGGGCTTAGCTTTTTGTCATCTATTGGCAATCTTGGTCAAGGTGGCGAACCAAGTATTAGAACTAAAGCTCAAGATTTTATTCTTGGTAAAAAGCTTTATCTAAAGTCATCTTTTGACCCAACATTTCAAGATTATAAATTAATTGAATCACATCTCGGCTATGTTTGTGCAGAATGTAAGACTAATTTAGATAAAACGATATTTCAAGAGGCAGTGGCAACCAGCATAGATTTAAAAATAGCGGTTCCTGGATCTCTATAAACGATGTATTAGAGCAGGGACATTTTTAATGAAAAAAGCCAACGGAGATTTACAGCAGATTGCGACTGAGTGAAGGACAGAAATGGGTAGGGGCATAATATATTATGCCAAATCCGGTTTAGTTAGTCTATTAACGTAGAGACGTTTCATGAAACGTTTCTACAGGGTTTGATGGGTTTTCGATAACTCGCTTTTTAGGCGCGGATTTAGCATTATGCTCCTACAGCATCATCATTTTCAGTCGCTTGGCTTGACAATTCAAATGAATTTCAATACAATCAAAAAACATTCTGAAATAAAGCACATTACCATGCTGTACTCTCCTCAATCCGCAATCGCGCTAGAATCTGCCAAAACTGCCATAAAAGTCAAGTTTTTTGTCGATATCTACTTTGATACGGTCGGTTGGTACGCTATCGGACATCACGAGCCTCAGTGATTTCTAGAAGCGATCGCCACACTTGACGCTAACGTCCATTATTCACCTGAACAAGTAGAGCATACCTGGGCTAGAATTTTAGGCAAAGATTTTGAAATTACAGGGATTCCTGGCAATGACAGCCAGCCTATCACGCTCCTAGAAGACTTTTCCTATTAAGTCAATAATTTGAAAAACTGATTAAATCGAGGGAGCGAAAGAGCCATGCTCGTCTTAATTATGGGTTATTATTGGGCGATCGCCATTTTAGTTTTTGGTGTTTGGTTTAGCTTTTTTGTCAGAGATAGAGCAACGGCTAAAAGCGATCTATTCGCTTGGCTGACTTTAATGATCGGCTCCAGTTTATGGATCGTTTTTCTTCCCTTTTCCTATCTAGAATTAGTCAAAAAGTCTCCCCGTTCTGCTCGGCAGACTTATTTTTACGGCTTTTTCCGTTAATTTATGGCTGCTCTACGCCTAAGTCTCGCAGAAGTGCTTTTAATCTGGCAATCTCTTGTTTTGCGGCTGCGGCTTCTTCATCAGGCAGAGGAATTAACACTCCATCGAGTGTCATCCAGCGCAACCACAAGCGATTGAAACTGCGAAAACTTCCTTGCCACAAGCCTAAGCGCAAGCCTAATTCTGGAATAGGCAAGCCTTTTTGTCCTAGTGGAACGGGTTGATAGCGATGGTTAATTAACTTAAACGCTTGCATCACAGAAGTATAACGACTGAAAACAACATAATAGGGAATCTGGAGAATTTGCTCGTAAACTTGCCATTTAGTCGGCGGTTTTCCAGGCTCGCTCACTGTTTGACCTAAATCCTCGCCTTCTGTCCCAGGTGACAATAACTCTACCACCACAAAAGGACTAACCCTCTCTTGCCAGATGACGTAACTTAGCCGAGAGTCCTTTGTCTCATACAAGCGAGGAACGCCTACCACGCCAAACCAATCAGGACGCTTGTACCACAAAGGATGATTGACATCATAGTAGAGATAGAGGTCGATGGCGCTAAAAACGCTTTCGGCATCCCAGTTGAGCGGACTGAAGGTTAACAGTAGCAGCAACGCTTGCAGCGAATGAAACTCATCTGGCAAAGCGCTTTCTCCTGGATATTCACTCGGCAAATCATACATGGTCGGCAAAGTCTGCCGAGGTGCGATTGAGGTTTCCGAAGGGATGGGTAGAGGATTCATGATTATCCATCTGGTTAGAGTTTGATAAAGTCAATTTTAAAGTAATCTAATATCTAGCAAGTTTCTCAATATTGTCTATTATAACTAAATATGGCGATAAATTCTTTAAATTCAAGTAATCTGCCCAAAAAAATTAAAGGTTAAATGTTAGGTTGCTGCGTAAAACGGGAATATTAGAAGTAAGTTTGACAAGCATAGTTTATCTAACGGCTGCTATGAATACTGACACCTTCGACCTAATCACAAGAACTCTAAATGAGATACATTTCTTTCAACAAGATATCAATGACAAAGTAGCGCAAAGCCAGGGCAAGCACCAGAAAAGTGTTAAAACTCTCCGAAAGATTTGGGCATTGAGAAATATTGCTACGAGACTAGATAGAATTAGAGAACTCCTTCAAATTAAGAAATACGATTTAGCTTTCATCGGCAAAGTTGGGACTGGAAAAACAACAGCTATTTGCCATATTTTCAACCTTCTTCGAGAAGAAAAGAAAATTCTAGATATTGATGGTGATCGAGTAGAAGAAAAAGCCATTAAAGAAATATTAGCTACAGGCTCAGGGAGAACTACGATATGTGAAGTTGTTATTAGAACTAGCACAATAAGTTTTCTTGAAATAGAGCCTTTTCCTGAACAAGATGTAAAAGAATCTATTGAAATATTTTGTGTTTGTATTTGGAAAAAAGTACATCCTAAAAGTCAAGAGGCTCCAGATGTTTCTGAACCTGAGCTAGCAAAATCAGATGCTTTGCCTGCTGAATTAAAAAGAGCAGTCATAAATTTAGTTGGACTAAAAGAAATCACTCAGCAAGGCAATAAAATAGATGAAGCTGCTGAATTAGCAAAACAATTTACTAGTTATCGAGACTTTAGAGATGAAGTAGTTAGACGTGCAAAACTACCAAATAGAACCACTACCAAAATTCAACCAGATTTGAATATCATCAAAACGGTTACATCTCAAAAAGAATGGATTGAGAAGAAATTTAATGAAATTAATCTTTGTTCTTTGCCTGATATTTCAATTCCGCGTAAAATTTATGTTTACCTAAGCCCAGAAATTCTAGATTTACGCGAATATCCTTTTAAGTCAATTATTGATACAAGAGGAATTGATGAGGGAAAAGATAGAGAGGACTTATCTTACTATATTCGAGATGATGCTGCAACAATTTGTATTTTTACCGAGAAATTTTCAGACGTTCCTACAAATGTTATAGAGATAATTAGAAAGTATTTAACTTCGGAGTCAAAGGACATAGATACAAAACTTGCACTTGTAGCTATGCCCAGGCAAGGAGAAACAGCAAGGATTGTTGGTCAAAGTGGTCAAGTGTCTGATAAGGAAGAAGGAATAAGAGTACGAACTAATCAAATTAAAGATTCATTTGAAGGACAAAACATTAATTTTTTAGGTGATAATATTTTATTCTATGATGCTCTGCAATTTTATGATGATGAGGAGCGAGTTTTGAAGTCCCGTTATTCACAAAATGATGTGAATCAAGAGAAAAATCGTATTCTTGAAGAATTTAAGAAGTTGATTGAAAGACGGGAAAATAAGCTTCGGCATGAGGCTAACTCACTTAGTAAACTTGCTCAGAAAATTAAAGATGAGACCTCTTGAAAAAATATTTTATGCTATAATAAATGGCTATTTTTTAAACTTTCTCTCGATAAAATAGCAATAATTTTTCAGTTTTTGCAAGTCATTAAGTGACGAAAATTGCTGACAGCTTGTTTACAATAATCGCCA
>JBGTNM010000334.1:0-7837 GCA_041743025.1 Microcystaceae cyanobacterium | reverse complement strand
TGGCGATTATTGTAAACAAGCTGTCAGCAATTTTCGTCACTTAATGACTTGCAAAAACTGAAAAATTATTGCTATTTTATCGAGAGAAAGTTTAAAAAATAGCCATTTATTATAGCATAAAATATTTTTTCAAGAGGTCTCCTGTATCACGGTGAAGTCCTGACTAATGTGCCACCCACCGCGTAAACAGCATCAAAACCAATCCTTTCTCCCCAAAGTATTGCATCAGCTTGTTTAGATCGCAATCGAAGACTCGTTTCGACCAAATCATTACCAATTTCGTAATCGCCTGTTTCGATATTAATCGAGATAATTTTGCCGATATTCTCTGCTGTCTCAACTTTGGCACGGATATTATTCTCGTAAAGGTCTTTACCGCGCTGAGCGATTTCTTTTGTACTGAGTTTAGGATAGGGCATATAAGTACCTGGACATGAAAAATTGCTGTAGACAACCCCCGGTGATAGCCGTTTCCCTTGGCAAGGGGGACTACAGGGGGTGTATTTAATTATTGCTCTTTATAAACCACCTTTAATGGGTTGCCAATTTGCCTAATGCATCTTTCACCGTTGGCGGCAACTGGCGCAAGATTTTGCCTTTTTCACGATCAATTGCCACTAAGATGACTTTTGCCGTTAGGTAGAGTATTTGAGTATCAGTTGATTCCAGGCGATAATCCCAATTAACGCGCACACCAGTCATTTCATCCATGCGAGTTTTCACCACAACCAATTCCCCCAACCGTACAGCACGATGGTAGCGTACTGACAATTCAACCACTGGCAGATCGCAACCCAACTTGACTAAATCGGCAAAATTGATACCCAGCGATCGCAGGCACTCTACTCGCGCTGCCTCCATCCATGTCAGGTAAGTACCATGCCATACTGCTCCCGAATAGTCGGTATGATGAGGCTGTACGCGCACTGGATACTCAAACCATTTCTCAGTGGTGGCATTTAACTCGTGTTTGAGTGTGAGTGTGCTGGTTGGCGGCAATTGGGGAGAGGGTTGGGTTGATGTCAACTTTAGCTTACTCAATCAACTTGTAGGACACTAACCATCATCTTACCCTGTTTATCCCCCTCTAAAATTTGCGAAATCAAAAGTAATGTAGTCTTTTGTCTTTACAATTTTTGATAGTCAAGTCCCCAGCCCCAAGGTATAACTAATTAATTGGTGAAATTTAGGAAAGTAAACCGCTATGATGGGAAACAATACAACTTCATGGAATAGCAGTGATAGTCGAAAAGTAGCGATTAAAGTGACAGGTGTTTGCCGTCAAGATCTTACGCCTAAGAGTGTTTATACTATTATTGTTCCTTATTCCCGCCTCAGTCAAACTATCCAACAAATTAATCGCTTAGGGGGACAAATTGTTGATGTTTCGGTGCGTTCTTCGGTATTAGTCGATCCTTCGCAAATATCTACTACTTCCATCAAAGCGGCTGAAACTGAAACGTCAAAGGCTAATAATCTGCCTGTTGAAGCGATTAAGATTGCTGAAACTGAAATCATTGCAGATAATCTCACAGTTGAACCCATTAGTACTGTATTAGAAGAAGTTACCGAAACTGCATCGAATCAACTTGTTGAACCTGAATCTGATGAGAATCTATCTGAAGCACAAGTCTCTCCAGAAATCCTGAGTTCCTCTCTTAGTGCAACAGAAATAACGACATCAGATGCGCCGAAAGCACTCTCTAAAACTAAAACAAAACTCCGCAAGGAAAAGTCGCGTTTGAAAGAAGCGATCGCTAAACATTCTAAAGATGAGAAAAGTAAGAAGAAATCTAAAAACAAAAAGTAAGGTGGGACGGGGACGGACACTGAAATTGCGGAGGACACCTCCGCAATCGTGTCCTCGCTTTTAAAGAGCGGAAGTGGTTCCGCTCACAGCCCCTCCATTGCCCACCCTACCGATAAAATTTAAATACAATAATAATAATTCCTATTGCTAACAAAATCTTGGTCAACCAATCTCCCCATTGAACGTAAAGGGTTTTTGTCTGCCTACGATAGATGGTATCGGCATGGATTTCATAAGTATTAAGATCAGAAATCCAAAGAGTTTTGCCGTGAGGATTGACAATAGCTGAATAACCTGTGTTAGTTGCTCTTGCCATCCAGCGATCGCTTTCAATCGCACGCATAACATCTTGGGCATGATGTTGAGCAGGCATAGCTGCGCTATAATGAGCATTATTAGAAGCTGTAATGATAAACTCTCCCCCCTCTTCTGTTTGACGGCGAAAATGTTCGCTAAAAGCAGAGTCATAACAGATGCCTGCTATCACTTGACCGAAAGAAGTGTTAAAAATTTGCTGAGAATTACCGGCAGCTAAATGAGCATCTAGCGGTGAAAGTCGATTAATTATTTTACCTAAAACTGACTCAAATGGAATATATTCTCCTAAAGGAACGAGTTTAACTTTATCATAGCGACTGACAATTTCTCCGTTACCTGTTACAGCAAAAAGACTATTTGTATAACTACTTTCTTGTTCTCCAAATGCACCCAGTATTAACGGAACGTTATTATCTAAAATAGCTGGATAAAGAGAATTATACTTAACAATATCATTCCAAAAAAAAGGTAAAGCGGTTTCTGGTGTGATGATTAAATCAACATTTTTTTGAGAGAGTTGTTGGTACCCTCTTGTATACCCTTCTATCGCTTTTTGCCATCCTTCGAGGTAGAGTTTAATTTCATTGGGAATATTGCCTTGTATCAGTCCAATCTTGATCGCTTGTTCGT
This sequence comes from Microcystaceae cyanobacterium, assembly GCA_041743025.1. Taxonomy (GTDB): domain Bacteria; phylum Cyanobacteriota; class Cyanobacteriia; order Cyanobacteriales; family Microcystaceae; genus JBGTNM01. The sequence goes on along the minus strand of JBGTNM010000334.1, from coordinate 5,079 downwards.
TGCGATCGTTTAAAGGTATTTGATAGAGGAAAAAGCCGATTGTGTATAACGACAATCCCAATAATAATGACGCAGTGATCAATACCAATCCTTGAACGTTATTTTTAGGCTTCTGATAAAAATATAAAATGCCTTCTGCTATTAAGCCATTGACGGCAACAATTGAGGCAGTAATAGTCGAAAAACCTGAAATTTTTCCGAGTTGTAAAATCGCTAAATTATCAGGACTTTGGGTATAAGCTAAAGAACTCCACCAGAGAGGACTTTGACTCCAAATCCATTCCAAACTACACCACAAAGCAACTCCTAATAAAACTCGTAAAGCAGACTCTAGGATGGGTAGTAGTAAAACGTTATTTCTGATGTTCAATCTTTGGTAAGCAGTCATGCCAATTGCCCATAAAGTCACTAAAGTAACGCCCCAAAGCGTAATCAATAACCAACAGACAATAGCAATCAGTAAACTCGCCAACCAAGGAACTCCCATCCAAGTCATCGGATGAATTCCCGTAATCCAAAATAAAGCTAATCCATAGTAGCCAAATCCCCAAGCGATCGCTAGAGGAATTTTTTGTTTATAGAATAAACCTCCTATGAAAGTCTTAAAAATGTCATTCTGAGTGAAGCGATAGCGCAACGAAGAATCTGCGAGATGCTTCACTCCACTAACGTTTCGTTCAGCATGACATGAAGGAACTTTAACTAGAAAATACCAAAGCGGAATTAGAGCTATCCAAGCCAAATAAAATGCAGAACTAGGAGCAGCCGCTAACGCCATTACAATGCCGCTAACCAACGCAATAATAACTTTTTTCATACATTTCTTTGTGTTCTTTGTGCCTTTGTGGTTAATATAAAAACTAGGCGACGACAAAGTTCACCAATTTTCCAGGCACAACAATAACTTTTTTAACCACTTTTCCTTCGAGGTAACGCTGAGCGATTTCCGATTCGCGAGCAAAGTTTTCTAGTTCTTCTTTGGTTGTACTTGCCGGAACTTGCAGAGTTCCTCGTGTTTTACCCATAATTTGAATGACTAAGGTAATTTCATCTACCGTTAGCGCAGTGCTATCAAATTGAGGACAATTTTGCCGATGAATAGACTCCAAATGTCCCAATGCTTGCCACAATTCTTCAGCAATATGGGGAGCAAATGGAGCAAGTAAGAGCAACAAAGTTTTAATGCCTTCTTGATAGACTGCCGACTCAAAACATTTGGCATCGGTGAGAGCATTACTCAGCTTCATCAACTCAGAAACTGCCGTATTAAATTGATATTCGCTGTCTAAATCTTCTGAAAGTTCCTTAATCGCTGTGTGGATAGCGCGGCGCAATTCTTTTTCAGCCTTTGTCATTTGTCCAGTGTCATTTCTCCTTGGTTTAGTCGAATGATGATTGAGATATTCATCGACTAAGCGCCAGACACGATTAAGAAAGCGAAATTGACCTTCTACATCAGCTTCATCCCATTCTAAATCCTTTTCGGGAGGAGCTTTAAACAGGATAAACATTCGCGCCGTATCAACCCCATATTTGGCAATAACATCTTCTGGTGCAACACCATTGCCTTTAGACTTAGACATCGTAGCGTAGCACATTTCTAGGGGTTCACCCGTTTGAGGATCGCAGGGATGGTTAGGATCGACGGCAGGAGAAGGAATCCATTTATCTTTGCCCTGCTTGTTCGGATTCATGTAAGTTTTCCCCTGTACCATTCCCTGAGTAAGTAGTCGGGTGAAAGGTTCGTCGAAATTGAGTAATCCTCTATCTCGTAGCACTTTGGTAAAGAAACGAGAATACAGCAGGTGCAAGATAGCGTGTTCGATGCCACCGACATATTGATCGACTGCCATCCAATCATTAACGCGATTTTGAGCAAAAATTTCTTGTTCGTTAGTCGCGTCAGTGAAACGCAAGAAATACCAAGACGAGTCGATAAAGGTGTCCATCGTATCGGTTTCCCGTTTAGCCGGTTTGCCGCAACCGGGACAACAGACGTTTACCCAATCGTCTAATTGTGCCAAAGGCGAGAGTCCACGCCCGCTAAATTCGATGTTTTCCGGCAATTTAATCGGTAAATCTGCATCTGGAACGGGAACGATGCCGCAGTCGGGACAATGGACTATGGGAATAGGACATCCCCAATAACGCTGGCGGGAAATCAACCAATCGCGCAGGCGGTACTGAACTCTTGCTTTACCCCATCCCTGCTGTTGGGCAAAGTCAATAATAGCGGTTTTGCCTTCAATCGAGGGCATTTCATTAAATTGAGCCGAATTTACCATAATTCCGGGAGCAGTGTAAGCCGATTTTGGATCTTCAGCTTCTTTTTTAGGAACAATAACAACTCGAATGGGTAGGTTGTTGTCGCTAGCAAATTTAAAATCTCTGGTGTCGTGTGCAGGAACGCCCATGACTGCACCTGTTCCATATTCGTAGAGGACGTAATCGGCAATGAGAATGGGGATTTCCTCGCCGTTAAAAGGATTAATCGCGGCTCCTCCGGTTAAAATCCCTCTTTTGGGCTTGTTTTCGGCAGTCCGCTCGATTTCGCTTTCACTAGCGACCTCTTTGATAAATGCCTCAACCGCATTTTTTCGCTCAGGTGTTGTTACTTGCAGGGTTAAAGGATGTTCGGGGGCAAGTACCACATAAGTCACGCCATACACTGTATCAGGACGGGTGGTAAACACACCAATTTTCTCATTCATCCCTTGAATGGGAAACTCTAAATACGCGCCGACTGATTTGCCGATCCAGTGTTCCTGCATCAGTTTAACGCGATCAGGCCAGCCAGTTAATTTATCTAAATCCTCCAGCAGTTGATCAGCGTAGTCGGTAATTTTGAGAAACCACTGGCGCAACAGCCTCCGCTCTACCTTAGCACCCGAACGGAAGCCGCACCCTTCGCTATCGACTTGTTCGTTAGCCAAAACGGTTTGGTCTACTGGATCCCAGTTAACCGCCGCTTCTTTTTGATAAGCTAAGCCTGCTTGATAAAATTGTAAGAAAATCCATTGCGTCCAGCGATAGTAGTCCGGAGAACAAGTCGTTACTTCCCGCTTCCAGTCCAAGGAAAGTCCTAATTGCTGAAGTTGCTGCTTCATTTGGGCAATGTTTTGATGCGTCCACTGGGCGGGGGGAACACCTCTATCAATCGCGGCATTTTCGGCAGGCAATCCGAAAGCATCCCAACCCATCGGGTGCAGAACGCGATACCCTTGCATCCGCTTGAGGCGGGCGATTACGTCTGTAATCACATAGTTGCGAACGTGTCCCATGTGCAGGCTTCCTGATGGGTAGGGAAACATGGATAAAGCGTAAAATTTGGGCTTATTTGGATCGTCGGGTGTAGAGTCTAATCCGCTCTCTGCCCAGCTTTTTTGCCATTTTTGCTCAATCGCTGCTGCGTTGTATGGGGATGCCACGAGTATTTCTCCACAGAGTTAGCCATCATAGATTCCCAGTTTAGCCGATCGCAAGCCAAGAGGATGTGAGTTCGACAGACTCGTTCACAAAGCACGCAGCAATGGTATAAGGGGAAGGAGAAAAGGTACGAGCGATCACAATTCTTAGACAAGTATAATGCCAACAGAGTTACAACTGTTTATGATGTCACCGAAGCCTAATTTTCAGGTAATGAGTTTTCAGGAACTAAAGCGTTATGTCTTAGCTCACAGAGACGATGCCGAAGCCTGGGAGGAATATGCCAGTCGTCCGCGAGCCAATGCTGTCTATTTTGAGGCAGAAATGTCTCTATCTGAACAAGAAACAAAGCTCAGAGAACTTGTTAAGAAAAAAGCCAATCCTTAGTGCATTAAACTAAAACTATGACAGCTACTTCTCCTACCCAACAGTCGGTTACTGTTTCTCCTCGGCGTCAGTGGCAGCGAGCAACTTGGCAAGATTATATGGTACTACGAGATGCCCCGACGCGGGAACGGATCAAGCTGGCTTTTAATCAAGGATGGCTGTGGGTAGATATGGGTGGAGAAGGGATTAATCATTCTGGCACGAGCGATTTGTTTACCAGTCTCGTTTTTTTGTGGGCAATTCAGCATCCAGAACAGCTTTTTACCTCTCTGGGACGGTGCTTGCTGGAAAAGCCAGAAACTCAAGCTTGTGCCCCTGATTTGGTACTATATGTCGGTGAAGACTTTCCCAAGTGGCAAGAAGGAGAACCCCGCCGAGTCGATTTGTCTCAATGGCGCGTCCCTGACTTGGTAGGAGAAATCTCGGATACTACCCTGACAACCGACTTAGATGAGCAAAAGCATTTGTACGCAGTATTGGGTATTCCTGAATATTGGGTGGTGGATGTACGGGGACGACGAGTATTTGCTTTTCAGTTACAAGCAGACGGCAGCTATCAAATAGGGAGTGAATCACGGATTCTAGTAGGGTTGCCTATCGCTTTGCTAGAAGAAGCCTTACAGCAGTTGAGTCAGGGAACGAATACCCGTGCGGCTGCCTGGTTTGCACAGCAAATTGCTAAACTTTAGGATGAGCGATCGCAGGAGAAATTTCGAGTCTTACTGGGAAATTCTGACATATCCTAAAAGAGGAAAGCAAGCGATCGCACTCTTGTCACTCGACCAATGATTAAAACGCCTATACTTCCCCTAAAACGGACTATTGCCTGGATATTGGCATTCTGGTTAACGCTGATCTTAACCCTCAGTTGGAGTCATGCCCAAGAAAGCGAACCTCAACCCCCCAAAGACTGGCAACTGACGGGAATTATGGCAGCATTGGATGACCCTGATAAGGATGTGTGGGTTCAAGCTTTAGAGAAATTAGCGACATTTGACCTCAAACCGCCATTTACAATGCCTCCAGAAATATACAAAAAAATTACGGAGATGTTGGATGCGAAGGAGGAAACCTATCGTGCTGCTGCTGTCGAGGCGTTAGGAAACATGAGACCTCTTGCAAAAGTTTTTTATGGTATAATAGCAAATTTTAAAAGCTTGCCCTAAACTAATTTAACCCTACCTAAAATTTGCCTTTTCTCCTGAATTAATATTCAGGATAAGTTCTCTTGTAAATTTAAAAAAGAGAATTTATTGAGACAAAAAA
>JBGTNM010000333.1:0-7545 GCA_041743025.1 Microcystaceae cyanobacterium | reverse complement strand
GAACGGTTTTTCTAAGAATTTCTACTTATCGTGGGAATTTTTCTCCCTTCCCAATTAGCGATTGTTGCAGATTTTGCCGAGGTTGGGGTCGAAACTTCACTTTTTTGCGCCTACTATTTTCGTCACCTCCAAGAATCGCTTTAGGACAGGAGACAAATTATCATCTCGCCAAACTGCTACTATTTGTAAAATTGGTGTTGCTTCTTGAAGAGGTTTATAAACTACTCCTTTGCGCTGTATATTTTTCACATTAGCAGGTAGTAAAGCAACACCCACTCCCCCAGCTACTAAATTAAGTATAGTCAGCATTAAGGTCGCTTCTTGAGTTTCTTTGGGGATAAATTCTATTTGTTGCCAAAAATGAGCGATTGGTTCAGCTAAGCTATAGGAAATATGAGAAGGTGGTAAGATAAATGATTCATTGGCGAGAGATTTAATCGAAATTTCTGATTCGTTAACCAAGGGATGATTTTCTGGTAGAACGAGAACTAATGATTCCTCTTGAATAAGTTCGCGAGCTAAGCTTTTATCTAAGTGATAGGAAGCTGACCAGTGCATCAACCCAATATCCACCTGTTGGGTCGAGAGAGCTTCTATCAAACGGTAGGCAGGATGTTCCTGTAAGATAAGTTTTACATCTGGCAAACTAGCACGAAACGATTTAATAATTTCGGGTAAAATACTATTAGAAACTGAACTATTAAAGCCAACTGTTAATTTCCCTTTTTTGCCTTGACTGACCAATAGGGTGCTTTCAATAGCTCGTTCAACCGCAGCTAATATAAGACGAGCTTCTTCTAAAAAATGTTGTCCGGCTTCTGTCAGTATAAGCGGACGTTTACGCTCAAAAAGTTGCGATTCTAATTCGGTTTCTAATTGTTTAATTTGGTAGCTTAAGGGAGGTTGTTGTATGTTCAATCGCTCCGCAGCACGACTAAAATTTAAGGTTTCGGCAACGGCAACGAAATAACGAAAATGTCTTAGTTCCCAGATAAATTCCTTAATTTCCTTTGATTTAACCATTTTTAATTAAGAGGTAAAGTTGAAGTTCATCGATAGGGGTAAGTGCAATCGCGTATCTGCTCAGGACGGTGACATTATACTTTATAAATATAGTATTATACTCAAAACTATATTGAAAATCTAAAAATAATTCTCTATACTGATAAGACAGTTAACCTTCGGCAAGCAAAAATATGGCTAATTTTTCTCAATCTTTAGCTGTAATTACTGAAAAAAAGTGACTTATGAAAAAACACGCAATTAATCGAGTCGGTATCGTCGGCGGTACTCACGGCAATGAATTAACGGGAGTTTATCTCGTCAAAAAGTTTGAAGAATATTCTAACTTAATTCACCGTTCAAACTTTGAAACCCTAACTTTATTAGCTAATCTAAAAGCTATTGAAGCAGGTAAACGCTATACAGATATTGATTTAAATCGCTGTTTTAGCCCTCAAGATTTACAAAATCAAAACCTTTTTAAGCATGAACAACTAAGAGCAAAACAAATTGCTCAACATATTCGAGAGAAACAAGTTGACTTTATTATCGACCTGCATAGCTCAACGGCTAATATGGGGTTGACAGTTATTTTAAATAAAAATCATCCTTTTCTCTTAAAATTAGCTACTTACTTAAGTGTTATTAATCCTTCTGTTAGAATTTTGCAATATTCATCTAATAATCAAACTTCTCCTTATCTCAGAAGTCTCTGTGAATTAGGATTAGCGATTGAAGTAGGGCCGGTTTCTCAAGGTGTTTTAAATGCAGAGTTATTTCAGCAAACCGAAACACTGATCAATAAAATTTTAGATTATGTAGAATTCTACAATCAAGGAAAAGTACCACACCCCCCTAAAACTTTTACCTTATACAAGCAGGTGGCTATTGTAGATTATCCAAGAGATGAGCAAAGAGAAATAAAAGCGATGATTGCTCCCGAACTGAATGATTATCAAGCTCTGAATCCGGGTTCTCCCATGTTTTTAAAATTTAATGGTCAAGTGCTAAATTATAAAGGGAATTCTATCGTTTATCCCGTCTTTTTAGGAGAGGCTTCTTATGTAGAAAAAGGGATTGCGATGGGGTTAACTAAACAAATACAAATGGAGGTACAATTATGAATCCTAATAGAATTGTCTTGCCACACATAGGTTATCCTTTACTGTTTATCGGTTCTCAGATAGCCGCAATTTTTATCACTGTTGTAGTTGCGCATCTACTATCAGCCAATTCATTAGTACAGGAATTCTGGTTGATTTTATCTGCATTAGTTATGGGTAGTAGTTCCTTTTGTCTTGCAGTTGTTATTATATCTACATATCAAACTAGAAGTTCTGGTGAACATGGATTTTTATCAATTTTTTGGAGTATATTGTTGGGAGTTTTCACGGGATTTTTTTTAGTAGACTTAATTGTTAAAAATTCTGTGGTTACTAATTTTTACAATTTAGCTGTTTCAGGTTGGAGTTAGGCTGGAGTGTGGACAATCCTAAGCTTTGCGACTATGTCTCATTCTCATCAACTCAAATTTATGAAATTCAAGTCTTGGCTGTATTCTTTCTTCTTTACTTTAGTTATCATTAGAGCGCTACTATCCTGTGTTTAGGCGGCGTAGATTAATGGTTAAATATCGCCAAGCTGAACCACATCTGATTAGAGGTATAAGACAGTAGATACAACGCCCGATTAGCGCGATCGCTCTCCGTAATGGGATTGAGTTATGATGAAGGTGCGGTGGCTTACGCATAGATTAGCGGGTTGGCTCTCCCGACATCATGGGGTAAAATGTTCGTTCGTGTTACAAATCTTAAGAAGATGGGTTACGACGGATTGATAATTTCTAGTTAAGTTTGAAGGCTTACTGCCGTCTAACCCATCCTACACCAATTTATAAGATTTTGTTATCACCACAGGTACGGGAGAGCCAAATTCTCACCAATAGCGACCATTATCTGATGGGTAAGCGGTAGGCTATCGACTACCATTGCCGTACACAACAGCATCAAGTAGAGAATGGAAAATTTAAACAGCGATCGCGCATAATCTTTATTCATCGGCTCTTGTTTCAACTGCCAGGTTTTAGACAGGAACATGGCACCTAAAATAATAGCGGCTAGTCCATAGACGAAGCCTGACGTACCTAAAGGATAGATGAGTAAGAAAGTACAGGGAATGACCAGTAAGGTGTATACCCACATTTGCTGTACGGTTGATTCTTCTCCCTCCACAACCGGCATCATCGGGATATTGACTTGAGCGTAGTCGTCTTTAATCATCAAAGCTAACGCCCAAAAATGGGGAGGAGTCCACAAGAAAATCAGGGCAAATAATACCCAAGGAACCCAACTTAGATCGCCTGTGACTGCCGCCCATCCCACCAAAGGAGGAATGGCACCAGCGGCCCCCCCTATGACGATATTCTGGCTGCTGTGGCGTTTGAGGAGGTGAGTGTACACCAGCATATAGAAAACAATGCCAGACATAGCCAGCAAGCCACTGAGGAGGTTAACAAACACCACAAACAGGGTAAAAGAGATAGAAGCGAGAATGAGGGCAAAAATGAGGGCGTGGAGTGGTTGCACTCGGCCAGACGGGATGGGACGGGCCCGCGTCCGCAACATGGTATAGTCGATGTCGCGATCGTAGATGCAGTTAAAAGCCTGCGCCGAAGCCGCCGCCAGCATTCCACCTAAGAGGGTAATGCAAAGTTTAAAAGGATCGACCTGTCCGTCTGCTGCGATCCACATAGAAGCGGCGGTTGTAATCAGTAATAGGGGAATAATGCGAGGTTTTGTCAGTTGAAAGTAGCTTTTGACAATTTGCAACCAATTTTCGTGGTGGCGGATAATATCAGTCCCAATCATCATTTACACCAAGTTTTTGTTGAGTAATCAAAGTTGTCGGCTGGGCCTTGTTCAGTCAGTTTGAGTGGAAAAGCGATCGCGTAGGGTTAGGGTCGTAAAAGCAACCAACGTGCCTAATAGAGCAGCACCTATTGTATGGTGAGCGATCGTTAGAGGTTCAACTTGCAGGTGCAAGCGAAAAGTCGCCACGCCGAGGAGAATTTGCAAGACGACTAACCCCCCTGCCGCCAGAGCCAGTTTTCTCAGTGCCGGAGGCAACGCAGGAGTCCGCCAAGCCATGCCCAAGAGCGTTAGTATGGCTAAGGTCGCCGGAAACACACCGATAATGTGGCTATTCATGACGGCACACAGTTGAGATCCGTTAAGACACTGATGCACTGCCCAGCGAGAGGCCACTAATCCACCCAATAAACTCTGAGCATAAACGAGAATAGCAGCAGTTGCCCCCATTCCTGTCAACCATTTTCCGGCGGTTGCTGTTCCGTGAAAAGGAGTTAAACCTAGAGCAATGACAATCAGCGTATTGAGAAATAGCATCGCCGTTCCTAAGTGGGCTGTAACCAAATCGAAGCGCAACAGTTGAGTGACAGTCAGTCCTCCCAAAACTCCTTGAAAAACAATGAGTCCCAAGGCAAAACAAGATGCCCCAGGCAACCATCTAGGTAACTGATGGCGACTCCACCAAGACAGCCCTACCAAAACCAGCGTACTTAAGCCAATCAGGGCAGCGTCAAGACGATGAAACCATTCTAAAAAGACTTGCAGGTTCATCTGTTGGCTGGGAATCCACTGCCCGTAACAGAGGGGCCAATCTGGGCAAGCCAGTCCCGCATTCATAACCCGTGTCGCGCTACCAACTGCCATTAACACCAGTGTGGCGATCGCTATTTTCCACACCAGGCGGCGCAGCCATTTTTCGATCTGGGGTTGGGAGTTAACAGCAGGCAATTGAGGTTGAAAAAGGGATTCTGTCATGAGCGCTTGTCGCTTGCTGATAAATATATTGACCAAAAACTGAGTTGTTACTCAACTAGGTTAGGGTCGGATTTTAGCAATCTAGCTAGATTTTAATGAAGACTTCCAACTACTTGGGACTGGAATGTGGATTGAAAATGATTCTTTAGATTTAGTTTAGAATTGCTTCATAGAATTGCTTTATAGCGATCTCAACGGCAAAACCTCTGCTTCGTTGGTTTCCCGCGCCACGCGAATCAACAAGGCGGCTAAAGTCAAGCTAGCGAGGCTAGAACTGCCACCGTAGCTAAAGAGGGGGAGAGGCAGTCCGGTGGTTGGCAATGCCCCAGAAGCCACGCCGATGTTGAGGAGAGACTGCCCTACCATGACCACCATCACCCCAATCGCTACCAACCGATGCACCCGATGGCGGCATCTCATCGCTACCCGCAGCGCCAGCGTTGCATAACTCAGCAACAGGAGCAACAGGACAAGACTGCCGATAAAACCAAATTCTTCGGCATAGACGGAAAAAATAAAATCAGTATATTGAATGGGAAGATAAAAAAGTTTTTGTTGGGACATCCCGTAACCCGTTCCCCAGGTTCCGCCCGACCCAATGGCAAGCAAACTCTGCACTAATTGGTAGCCATTGCCTTGTGGATCTGCCCAAGGATTGAGAAAGGAAATAATCCGCAGCCGTTGGTACTCACGAAAGCTGATACTGACAAAAGCGGCTAACATTCCCATCAACGCCGTTCCCCCTAAATAGACCGTCGGCAAGCCCGCAGCCAAGGCAATTAGCCAGAGCATCATGCCACAGAGAGCAGTGGTACTCAAGTTGGGTTGGAGCAAAATTCCTGCCAGTACCAGCACAAAAATTCCCAACCACAGCCAACGAACGCGCCAAGGCAGGCGTTCCCAGCGTCCGAAAATTTGGGCACTTTGCAAGACCAAAAATGGCTTAATTAGCTCCGACGGCTGAATGAGAATGGGTCCTAATTTAATCCATCGGGTCGCTCCATTGACAGTTTCGCCCAACCCTGGTAGTAGAGTAGACAGAATTAAGCCCAAAAACAGCAACACCAACCAGGGAGACAGCTTCAACACTGAGGACAGGGGCGATCGCACAATCAGATTTAAGCCCTGTAGTCCCAACCAGAGCCAGATAAGTTGTCGCTTGACGTAGTACAATCCGTCACTGGTTTCAAACTCAGCAACCGCATAAGAAGCTGAAAATAGGGCAATTAAGCCAACCGACAGCCACAGCAGCGTTAGCCAGCGCAGGACGCGGGCTTCTACTGACCAGCTTGGTACATCTGGATCGAAAATGGGGAGTAAGTAACGCAGCATATCAACCAACAGCTATCAGTCATCAGTAACGATTAGAGACGCGAAATATGGATAATTGTTCATTGCTTTTTAAAACTCAACCTCATCAGCAAAACTTGTCCAGCGCACGAACTGAAATGGCCCGGCAACCGATCCCCAAACGTGTTCGTCGGTTTGCGGATCTAATCCGCGATCAAAGCTAATGAGTTGGGTTTCGTCTACCTCGAAGCTATTGTCTAAATAGGTTTCTCGCCCATTGCGAACGACGATACAATTTTTTCCAGGCTTGATCACTCCTTTAAAACTGCTGCCTGTCCACTCAACGGTCATATCACATCCTGGCATTTTTTCTAAGTTGTCGGGGGTGAGAACTGATAAGCGATCGCGCTCACGAGCCGCCCCAAAAAAGGCTTCTTCGTTTTTGACTTTATAATTTTCTAATTCAATGCGATCGTCAATGAGCTTTAATTTCAATATTCGCAGACGATAGGGTTGGTTGAGCATGAAATTGTATGCTTGCTCTAAAAATAACGTCGGTTCGCCAAAGATCTTGAGAGACAACGGGCGAATGCAGACGCGAATATGGGCAAAAAAGGGCGGATTTTCATAAGCTTGCGCCTGATTGCTAAAATCCGCCGACATCCAACGAGACAGGGTTTTAAGATCGGTAGCGTGAGACATAAAGGGTTAAAAAATTCGTCGCAACTATTTATTTTACCGCTAGTGACTCGTGTAACTGAGCGATCGCCTGTTACGGATCGAGCGGAACGTTAGTTAGAATCAAAGAACAAAATACAGAAGCCAGGTAAATTCAAGAGCGTCCTAATGGAGGATTATGATCCCGGTCAATGAAGCTCAACAGCAGTTGCAAGATTTGATCGATTCGGTGAGTCAGTCGCACCAACCCATTGTTATTGCAGGACAGAGTAGCAATGCAGTGCTATTGTCTGAAGCTGATTGGGCATCGGTGCAGGAAACGTTATATCTCCTCTCAATTCCAGGGATGCGAGAATCGATTCGGGAAGGACTAGCAACACCGATCAAAGAGTGCGATCGCGAGTTGGAATGGTGAGTTGGGATCTGGTCTACACCAAACAGGCACAGAAAGATGCTAAGAAGCTGGCTTCTAGTAATTTACGAGATAAGGCACAAACTTTACTCGACATCATTCAAATCAATCCGTTTCAGAATCCACCACCCTACGAGAAATTGGTGGGAGATTTAGAAGGTGCATATTCGCGGCGAATCAACATTAGACCTCTTGCAAAAGTTTTTTATGGTATAATAGCAAATTTTAAAAGCTTGCCCTAAACTAATTTAACCCTACCTAAAATTTGCCTTTTCTCCTGAATTAATATTCAGGATAAGTTCTCTTGTAAAATTAAAAAAG
>JBGTNM010000332.1:0-8442 GCA_041743025.1 Microcystaceae cyanobacterium | reverse complement strand
AAGCGGTGGATTATTCCCAAAGGAATTATTGAACCGATGATGACTCCGCAAACTTCAGCCGCTCAAGAAGCATTAGAAGAAGCAGGAGTCGAAGGAAAAGTTTTAAAGGATTTAATGGGTACTTACACTTATCAAAAATGGGGCGGAACTTGTCGCGTTCGGGTTTATTTGTTAAAAGTTGAAACGATATGTATTGAATGGTTAGAAGCACCCTTTAGGCAACGGCAGTGGTTTAGTTTAGACGAAGCGATTAAACGCATTCAGGAGGTTGAAATCAGTCAAATTCTCAAGAAGTTGCCTGTTTATTTAAGTAATTATCAAGTAGAAAGTAAATGATATGATTCGTAAAATTTTTCTATTATTTTTAACCGTAAGTCTGGCAGTAATGTTAGACAATTCCGTAGCGAGTAAAGCAAAAGATCGCAAGTTTTTTAAAGACTTAACCTTAGAGCTTATTCAAGGTAATTCTCAAGCAAATGCAACTCATTTATCTAAATCTGATTTATTAAATCGCGATCAATTAACGCCAAAATCATCTAATAACTGCCAAACAAGAAACGAGCAACCCAAGTTTTTAGTGATGGGAGGGGGGGGAAGTCCACAGTCTAACGAAATTGCTTTAGAAAAAAATATTTTATATTTTCAACGTACCCTCAAGCAGATGGGCTACAATCCTGCTTCTGCCAATCTTTTCTTTGCCAATGGAACTGATGGACAAGCAACTATTCGCTATCTCGATGCTCAAGCGAGAGAACGCTTTAAATCCCCCAGTATCCCTCATCTTAAAGGGGCTGCAACGCGAGACAATTTTCAACAATGGATACAACAAAGCAGAAATCATCCTCAGAAACAACCCATTTTCTTTTACTTTACAGGTCACGGAATTCTCAATCAAGAAAATGATGACAATAGTGCTTTACTGCTTTGGGAAAATACTCTATTAACGGTTCGGGAATTATCTCAACTTTTGGATCGCTTACCGTCAGATAGCCATATTGTTACCATGATGGCTCAATGTTTTTCTGGTTCTTTTGCCAATTTTATTTATCAACAAGGAAACCCTAATCAACCGCTTGCCTTACAAACTCGCTGCAGTTTTTTTGCAACCGTTAAAACACTGCCTTCCGTTGGTTGTACGCCTGAAGTGAATGAAGCAGACTATCAAGATTACAGTTCTAGTTTTTTTGCTGGATTGAGTGGAGTCAATCGTCTCGGTAAATCGGTTGCTTCTGCTGATTATAATCGAGATGAACGAATCAGTTATAGTGAAGCTCATGCCTTTGCTAAAGTCGATGAAAAAACGCCCGATCTGCCTGTTTCAACTTCAGAAGTTTGGTTGCAGCAAAAAATCACTGATGCTGACTTTAATCGCATTGCCAATCAACCCATTATCTACTGGAAAAACCGAGCGCGTCCTGAACAAAAATATGTCGTTGATTCGTTGATGAAACGCTTTAAATTCAATCCTAAACTATCACATTCAGACAACTTTGATCGCCTCCATCCTTCTCAAATGGAAACCGAAGAACAGCAAGCTTATCAGATGCGATTAGTGATGGAACTCCTCAATATTGGCATGGAAGAAAAGATACGCAAAAGCCAGCAGAAGAGTGAAATTGCCAGCTTAAAACGTTTAATCGCCTGTGAAGCTAGTTCTTGGCGATAGACTGTGAATGATAAGTTGCTAGCTATCAACTCTCATTAATAAAAAAATAAGCAATTGGATGAAGAAGTGCGATCGCGTTTCCTCCCCATTTATCAAAAAACGGATCATAAAGCTTTAGCGGTGACTTTATTTTCGACGCTAAAAGACGATCCTAAAAGACTTGGTGCAAGATCTCGCCGCCAGACTTTACCGATCGCTTTGGGTAACGTTTGAATATCAACCACCACCATTGTTTTTAGGTCATACGTCGTGTAAGTGGTTGAGGCAGAATTGAGGTCAGAGAGACCCTGGCTTCCTCTGAGTTTGTGAATATCGACGATCGTTAGCGTTTTGGTAGGAGGAAGGTTGCTGTTGAGTAACTGGCGAGGGCCGCTGCCTAACGCCCCAGTATGCAGTAATTCTAACTGACCTCGCTTTCCGGGATAATAGGCATGATGGTGGCCGCTAACGTAGGTGTGAACGTGATAGTGTTCCAATAAAGATTGCAATTTTTCGGCATTTTCCAGATAATTACCAGCATTATCCCGCCCCATCGCCACTGGATATAGAGGCAGGTGGCCGATCGCTATTCGCAGTTTTGCCTGTTGCGCTGCTGGAGTAGCTAAACTTTTTTCAACCCAAGCGAGTTGTTCAGTCAAAATTTGATGAGTTGAAGCATCCCAGACGAGGTAAAAAACATCTTTTTGCGTAAAGGTGTAGTAAAAAGGAAATCCAGCGCGATCGCTAAATGGCAACCCCGGATCGTGTTCGGGTTGATTCCAATACGCTGCGGCGAGTTCCCTATCTGAAGCAAAGACAAATTTTCCTTGCGCGATCGCCCCCGATCCGTCATGATTGCCGATAGTAAAGCCAAAAGGAATCCTCGCTTTCCGTAAAGGTGCTGCAATATGCTGGTCAAATGCCGCCCACATTGCCTGTATTTGGTCTAAGAAGAGCGATCGCTTCTGTCCTGCTATCATATCCCCACCGCAGAGAACGAGATCGGGTTGCCAATCGGGAATTAGGGTGATCGCTTTGTCTACTTCGCTTTCGTAGCTTGTGGAACCGTACTGGCTGTTTAAATCGCTAATCACCACAATTCTCACGTCTCCCCGTAGTGGGGCGTACATTCGCGCTGGGGCAACAGCTTGGGGACTAGGAAGCGTTGGCGGCGCTTGAGATGGGGTTGGGTTGCGACTGAATACTTGATGGGCAAGCGTGGCAATTCCTACGCCACAAAGACTACCACTAATGAGTAAAAATCGACGGCGATTGTAAGGCATTGAGATATTGAGTAAATATAAAGATTTATCCTAAATTCACCAGAGAACAAACAATTTATCGAGCTATCTGTGGAGAGCAACAAGCGACTGGCTTAACTCCAGGACAGGCACTTGATAATATTGAGAAGATACTTTCGACTCAAAAAGATCGACTAGAAAGTGAGACTTTTGTGATTTTGCAGCGTTTTCGTTCCGACAACCTGTTTACGACACAACAGCAAGCTCGACTAAAGGAATTAATGGAACAATTTCATGAGGCAGTAGCAAAAGGAGAAGTTCTTTCCCCTCAAACACAACAAGAAGTAGAAGATTTAGTCGAAGCTGAGTTAGAAGCGACTATTAAGCGTTCTAGTAGGATTGTACAACAAATTCAGCCTCCTCAACAGTAATTAATTATGCAAGAATTCTGATGGATTAATGGATAGCCTTGAAAATTTTTTAAGGGTCGGCTAATTTACAAAGGTTAGACTAGAACAAGGGTTCTATAAAATGCGATCGCTATCTTTCTCCAGATATAGTGTAGTGCGATCGCAACGGAAAATTGACGGGAACCTACACGCTCAAAAGACTGACATTGCTTTTGCCGGCCAACTCGCCGTTGGATATAAGATTTTTTAATCTTCGTTTTTGCAAAAAATCGTGGAAAAGGTAGCTCAGTTGACAATTTCTGGATAGTAAAAATGTTTTACCATTAATTCCACATTTAGAGCAAGATAATGTTGACTCACCCTATATCTGTGGTATAAAAAAAGTAGGATTTTAAAACTGGTACGCAAATAAGTACAAATTTCAGTACAAAATTACTCTTAATTTTATTGTTATTGCTGTCTGTCTTTTATTCTCACTGGTAACTGCCATGCAACCGACAACCTTGACCACTTCCGCCGTTTCTCCTGCTCCAGAAACTTACTCAGCCCCACCCCACCAACCCCTACATCTAGGGTCACACAAAATTCAAGTTATCCGGCGCGATGGCTCTTGGGCCCCTCTCAACATTGGTAAAATTCGGGTGGTTGTCGATTGGGCTTGTGCGGGAAAAGATGTCAACCCCATCGCCTTAGAAGCAGGATTGACCACCCGTTTGCGGAATGGCATTACCACTAGAGAAATTCAGGACAACTTAATTAACTGCGCTTTGGAAATGTGTTCACCTGAAGAACCCGACTGGCGTTATGTAGCAGGCAGGTTGCACATCTGGAGTTTGTGGAAGGATGCGCTAGTCAGTCGAGGCTACCAATATGGCAGCTATGAGAGAACTGTGAGGACGAAAGTAGAAGCGGGTGAGTATGACCCCAGAATCCTTATTTATTCGCCAGCAGAGTTACAAGAAGCGGGATTTTGGCTGAATTCTGACTGGGATACCGATTACGACTACGCAGGTGCGGTATTATTAACCAGCCGCTACCTGTTGCCGAATGAACTACCGCAAGAAGCGTTACTCACTTGTGCTTTGTTGCTCTCTTCAGTGGAATCTCCAGATAATCGCCTTAAATGGGCGCGACGCTTTTATGAAGCCATTGCTAGCCGTAAAATCTCTTTAGCAACCCCAATTTTAGCGAATTTGCGGACTCCGGGCGGTTCTTTGACGAGTTGCTTTATCGTGGCGATGGAGGACAACTTAGAAAGCATTTTTAGCGAAATCACCAACACAGCGAGAATTTCTAAAAATGGCGGTGGTGTCGGGGTTAATGTCAGTCGCATCCGCGCTACCGGAAGCTGGGTGATGGGTAAAGCGAATGCTTCTGGCGGCATTATCCCTTGGATTAAACTTCTTAATGATACTGCGATCGCTGTCAATCAAGGAGGCCGTCGGGCGGGTGCGGTGACAGTGGGGGTGGACATTTGGCATTTAGATGTGCCGGAGTTTTTGGAAATGCAAGCAGAAAATGGCGATCAACGCCGCAAAGCTTATGATGTCTTCCCACAGCTTATTATTACTGATGAATTCATGCGCCGCGTTGTCAATAAAGAAGACTGGACGCTGGTTGACCCTTTTGAGGTTAGCACCAAATTGGGGATAGAATTAGCCCAGTTGTGGGGCGAAGAGTTTGAAAAGGCTTATCGGTTAATTGAAGAAAAAATCGGCACCGAAATTACGCTATACAAGCGCGTTAATGCAAGAGACTTATTTAAGACTATCATGCGATCGCAGGTAGAAACCGGAATGCCCTACTTGGCTTTTAAGGATACCATCAACCGAGCCAATCCCAACAAACACGAAGGTTACATTCCTGGCACAAATTTATGCTGCGAGAGTTTTAGCAATGTTTCTCCTGGCAAGTATGCACACTGTTGCAATCTCGTGTCACTCAATCTTGCCAATCTCAAAGATAACGAAATCGAGAGAATTAGTGCGGTGGCAGTTCGCATTCTCGACAATACCATCGACTTAACGATTGCGCCTTTTACCGAAGCCAAAAACCACAATGATAAGTACCGGACTATTGGGGTAGGTTGTATGGGATTAGCAGATTGGCTAGCCAAACGTCAATTAAATTACGACAGTTTAGACGAAATTAACCAGCTATTTGAAGAAATGGGTTACTGGTGTACCCAAGCTTCAATGGAACTTGCTACTGAACGCGGAACCTATGAAGCTTTTGAAGGCAGCGAATGGAGTCAGGGTAAATTAATTGGGGCTAAACCCGTTGAGTGGTTTCTCGAAAATGCCCACAAAAAAGAACGCTGGGCAAAACTTGCAGAAGATATCAAAACCTATGGGATACGTAACTCTCATATTACTGCGATCGCGCCGAATACGTCTTCCTCTTTAGTGCAAGGATGTACGGCTAGCGTCTTACCAGTTTACAGCCGCTTTTTCTATGATAAATGGGCTAAAGGAACGGTTCCTATTGCGCCACCTTTTATTCACGATTGTTTCTGGTTTTATCCTGAAAATAAAACATTAGATCAGAAAAAAGTGGTTAAAGCAGTTGCAATTATGCAGCAATGGATTGATACGGGCATTTCGATGGAATTGCTGTTTAATCTCAATCAAGGCGTGTATTTTCCTGACGAACCGGAGCGCTGTCTCACCGCTAAAGATATCTATGAAACGGTTGTTTTAGCGTGGCAAGAAGGCTGTAAAGCCGTTTATTATATTCGCACAGTTCAGAAAGACAATTTTAAAGAATCTGACGCGGGTTGTTCTGCTTGTGCAAATTAAGTGACATGAGTTCAACATTAGAAATGTCCTCACCCTCAACCCTTCTTTCATAGGAGAGGGTATGTTTATCGAATATTATAGTGCGAGCATCCTGCTCACTAGTAATCTGTAGTTTAGATGCATCTGCTGCTTATTAGTCCTGAGTTAATTATTTTCTCTATCCTCCCATCGCCTACTCAATACCCTTAATAAGGCTTTGATTCCTAAAATGAAAGGCGGTTCTAACCTTCCTTGTTCTAAAACCACTCTTTCTAAATTCTCTAGTTCTCTGGTAGTATCCTCCCACAGCTTTTTATTTTTGTTTTGTTCTATACTGCGAGTATATCCTTTAAGAGGCGCAATCTCTTCTATCTCTAATTCTTTTAAAACCTTATGAAATTCATACAGAAATTTAGGAACTTCGACTAGCTTAGATATATTAACTGTGTCAATATTTTCTTCAAGCTTTACGCAAGATTCTCCTTTAATGAGCTTGCCATTAACTTGAAAATCTTCTCCTGCAATAAAGCAATCTCTATTATTCTGGGATAGTTCTTGAAGCTTGGCATGATTGAGTAATAAACCACAAGCGACTTCATCCCCTAGTCGAGAACTCAATCTTGTCAATTGTTGCGTATCCTCAAAACCCGAACCTGCACTTAACATTCTACTTAATAATTCATTGATTTCAGAATGCTGGTCAAATTGTCCTCTTTTCTCCAACCATTTGATGATTTTTGAACCGCTACCCGCTAGATAAACGGGGGTAATTTGCTGGCGAGTGTACTTTCCTTGCTGATATAAAACTTTAAGCAGAATTCCGATATAATAATACAAGCCAGCCAGTCCAATAGCAGTGAGTTGGATTAATCCTTGAAAGTCTTCATTTTCTTCCATCAACTCTCGTCGATTTTCTAACCAATTTTCGCTTTCTAAGCGTAGCCACATATCTAATTTGGCATTAAACTCTTCATCTCTTAAATTTCGCCAATCGGTCAAATTAATATCGAAGTACTCAGCAATAACTTGAGGTTTAATTGCTAAAAACTGATGCAATAAATCTTTAATCCCTAATGGCACAGTACATTGATAAATTTGTTGGTTTCTATCCCAAATAGAAATTTCAGATGTATTATCTAAAAGATAGATACAGGTGGTATAGACAAGATCTCTTTTTTCAAAATCAGCAAAATACTGAGCAACCGCGAGACTTTCATCCCTTAATGTTTTTGATTCAATGCTTGGAGAAATTTGGTTAATTCCAGTTGTTGATTGAAGTTCATGTAGCAAATCTTGCCAAACTTTAGTATAGTGCAGTATATCTCGTTTCGAGAAAGAAGAAGGATAGGAGACTAACCACTGAATTTGATGGACTGCGTTTTTAGCAGCCAAAGCGCAAATGTGTAAGACTAAATGTTTGAGAAAAAGTATCGTGAATGGTTGTTTTTCTTGCGACCAATCTAAATCAGTCTTCACCCAGCTTTCACGGGGTTTGAACCACCTAATATTAGGAATATAAATTCGACCGTCTAAAATAGGTAACAACGGATTGTTTAAAGAGTTACTTCCTCTTGTTGTCAAGATACTAGCGAGAGGTAAGGGTTTATTATGAGGAATAAATTCTTCTGGAATAAAATTCTCAAACAAAACACCGATTCGCGTTAAGTTGTTACTGTTTGTTACCTGAAGTTGTAAATCTTCGTTGATATTAAGTGGTACTGGAATTTCTTTTCTTTTTCTCTCAACATAAACATTAGTAAACGACTTGTTAAAATCAACTCCAACCTTCCATATTTCACTAAGTTGAATTGTCTCTGGAGATTTCAGTAAAATGAGTCCTAAGCTTTGTTCTTCAGCATTCAGACAGGAAATATATTTGGGAAACGTTTCTAGTCGTACTATCTGGTAATTACCCAAATCTTCTTTGAACTTGCGGACGATTTGCGACTGGGGAAAGTTGACATTAAAAGTAGCTTCGCCTAATTCAGCATCATAATAAAAAGCATAGTATTCTTTCCATCCGTCCGCCTGGAAGTTTGGCCACATCTGCAAGACGGGTAATTGGTCGCCGAGGGAATTTTCTTCTTTCAGGTCGTAATCTTGGTAGATGCGGAAAGTTTTCGCCGATTGCTCTAATTTAGTTCTACTAAGAGGTAAATTGAAAATTAGGCGAATTTTGATACCTTCTCTAGTCCTGATGGGTTGGAACTTTAGTTTGCTCACCAATTCTTCGGGAGTGAAGTAATCCAGCACGATAGAATCGAGGGGGATGAGGGGAGTAATGCGGCGATTGTTGAAGATAAGGGGTTCTTCAGCAGTGGGAAGTAAAGCACCAGATAAAGCGTTTTCCAGGTCGATAAAATAAAGTT
>JBGTNM010000331.1:0-15591 GCA_041743025.1 Microcystaceae cyanobacterium | reverse complement strand
CGTCTCTATGGGCGATTACAAGAGATTTAGCCATAAATCTCTACCGAGAAGCAGGTTTTACGAATATGGCACAAGCACAACGATTATGCAGTTATGGACTAAAGCATATTTTGGCACTTTTTAGAATGAAATAGCCCTGGTTGTTGGGAGAGTTGTAAACGATCGCACCATGCTTGAAATTCAGCATCCGAGAACATGGCTATCTATCCTAAGATTAATACAAGTTTACCGATAAAAACATCATAGCAAGTTCAAACTATTTCGGCAATGTCAAACTTGAAAATATCTATTTCGGCAAACTCAGTCTTTAAAAAGCTGCCATGCTAAGATATTTGTTTAATGAGATTATTAGGGTTTGAGAGGATGCGGCGGCAAAACCAAACTTTAAACTACGGCAAAACCTAACTTTAAATGATATTTTATTCATTGTTCCAATGAACTACTTTCAACGGATCTCGTCCTGCGGTAGTAATAATAAAACGTTTTCCATTAGCATCAGTGAAAGTAAACGAACAAAACCCCATCCCCGTTCCTGAACAATCACCTACTTCTGGGTACTGGTTACATATTTCTTTCATAAACTCACAAGTTTCTGAGTATTTAACAACGGAAACTTGCCACCCTAAACCAATCATTTTACTGGTGGAAGATGCTTGATTGTATGACTAATTAACTCCGCCGTTTGTGTAACTATAGGTCGTAATTTATCTATATTTACAACTGTATTTAAAGGAACATTAATCCAACTTGCCCATTTGTAAAGATTTTCAGCAATTTTTCTCAAGAGTTGTTTATTATCTTCTGCTTGCTCATCTTGTTCTTGTTCATTATCAATAATACCAATTTCTACTAAAGCTGAATAAATTTCTTTTTTTACTCCATCAGTTCCATAGTAATAGTAGTTTTCTAAAGTATTTTTAATTTCCCTCAATTTAAAAATCACAGTTTTTTTGAAATCATCATTTAGTTGAGACTCATCAACATTTTTGATTAAAGATTCTACCTCATCTATCCAATTATTTAATAAGCCTTTATCAATACTGACTCCATATTCTTCAAAATCATGTACGAAATTTTCAAAATATTGCAAAGTTAGCCAATTAGGATTATTTAAATAATCAACTCCGATCCATTTTCTATCTTTAAAATCTTCCTGAGTAAGACCTTGTTGAACTGCTTTCAAAAGATATTTTCTAATTTCCTCTAGCATAGTTATATAGCTTTTTTTCTTCCGTATTATCAGTCATTTTTGTAATAACTTAACTTGATTAAGAACAATTATATCACTTTTATTTTGTTTTGCCATTTAACCAATGCACAATTGTTATTAAATCTTGTTACCTGCTAGCAACTCAGCAATCAAAGGTTTATCCGTCGCTAGCTGACTCACTCCTAACACCGAAAATCCCAATAAATTCCCATCTTCATCTACTCGTTCCATAATCGCATCATTATCGGTTTCTCGCATATATCCCGCTTTGTCTGAGAAAAGTACCTCTAAATAATCTCCTTCCTTATCAAACCAAACTTTTACGGTTGCTGCCATAACAATTCTCCTTTTTTAATTCTATTGGTTAAATATGCTGTTAACAGAAAAGCATCACCATCTAGATATTTCACAGCCACGCATAACCATTTATTACCCACTAGTGTATTTGTATAATAGTGATAATTAAGTAAAACAGTTTGATCGGTATTTGATCGTCTTACTTGTTCAGGATTTTGTAAAGTTTCCTTTATTTTATCCTCCAGTGAAGTCATTTCAAGGTGCTTGAGTATATGGGTTAATCGTTCTGGCGTAAGTCTAACAGAACAATTTTGATAATCTGTTAGTATTCTCATTTTTATATAATAACAGGGTAGACTCGCAAGCCTACCCTATTAAACTTAACGAGTAACTAGCGGTTACTTTTTTAAAAAGTATTAGTTTTGGTAGTTTATACTCTCAGCACATTTTCAGTTAAAATTTGCGAGCGATTAGGTGCTTGAATGGGAACTCTGCCAGTGCGAATACATTGCCAAATGTGTCGAAATACTAACCCAGGATTTCCTTGTGTATCTCGCATAAAATAAGTGTGCCCCAAAGGATTGTCATATTGATTGTTAAAATCATCACAGTCAATGGCATAGACATTTTTAGGTACTTGTTCCATCTTTTCAGGGCCAGTATGACCTAAGCGACGAGAGACAATTCCTCCTCTAAGATTTGCAACTTTACTCGATCGCAAGGCAAGATCGTCAGCCGCATAATAAACGACTACGTTGCGGGAAGTGTAGGAAATATGTTCTCCTTCTTGTCCAGGTTCTAATGCTTCATTAACAATATCTGCTGCTGGCAAAAAAGTATTGCGAAACACTAAAGGAAGTCCGTTAGGTTGGTAATATTGAACGGCTAGCTTTAAAGCTCCTCTTAAAACACGAGCGCCCATTGAATGAGCTAACATATTGATACGTTTCGTACAGGGATTTTCGTCAGTGCTATTTTCGTCACGCCAGCCTAGAAACTTTTCAAATAAACGAGCGTAAGCAAAGGCACTAGCATCAGCCGCAATTTGATCGTCAAAATAATCCTGCACCAATCCTAGGTCATTATCGCAAGGCCAAATCAGAGGAACGACTAATAGTTTTGCAGGAGATTGTTGGTCAAATAAAGATTGTAAGTCGCTAGCTGTCTGAAAAATTGAGGTTTCTGGCAGGCTATTGTAGCCGTGGAAAAAAAGGACAATTTGTTCTATTGGAGCATTTTTTAGTTCATTAAAAAAGGCAGAACTCCCAATTTCTGTATAGTTACTTAGCGCATTTCGCCGACAGAAATAAACAGATTGTTCAGCTTGATTGTTGTTGAGGTCGAAGTTGATTTGGCGCGGCACTTCTCTCGGAGAACCATCAGGATTAGTCGGAGTCGGGCCTTCTTGTAAAGCACGATTGGTAATAAAAAGCATTGTTTAATTTTGATAATTTATACTGCTTGCATCATATTCTAGATTGTCATGCTTTAGTTTAAAGTTATAAAAAAATTTACATAAAATAGCTTTTGGCTAAAAAAACAGGCTTAATGTAAAGCTTTCTTAATTTTCTAGCATTTGCAATCGATACAAACTAGCATACAGCCCTTCTTTTTGCAACAATTCTTCGTGACTTCCCATTTCTACTAACTCCCCTCGTTTTATGACAAAAATGCGATCAACATTGCGAATTGTTGATAGGCGGTGAGCGATAATAATTGCTGTTCTTTCTTTTAACAAATACTCTAGTGCTTCTTGAATTAAAGCTTCAGTTTCTACATCTAGACTTGCCGTTGCCTCATCTAAAATTAACACGTAAGGATTGCGAATAGCTGCACGAGCAAATGCTAATAACTGCTTTTGTCCGCCGGATAAATTGGTTCCTCTCTCTCGCAATTGGGTAAAATAGTCTTGAGGAAGTGCTTCAATAAAGGAATGAACGTTGGTTGATTTTGCTGCCTCTTGAACCTGTTCTAAAGTATAATTTTCTCCTAAAGTAATATTTCGTTTGACATCACCAGCAAAGAGAAAACTTTCTTGTAAAATTACCCCAATATATCGCCGTAGTTGTACTTGAGGAATATCTCGAATATCAATGTCATCGATTAAAATTCGTCCCTTACTCGGTTCGTATAAACGACACAATAAACGAATAATTGAACTTTTCCCTGCACCTGTCGGGCCGACTAAAGCTATTTTCTCTCCAGGATAAATGGTAAAATCTAAATTCTTCAAAACATACTCATCTATTTTATAGCCAAACCAAACATTTTCAAAACGAATTTTGCCTACTTTATTTTGATTTGATATCGTTTGTATAGGTCGTTCGGAATCTTTAATCTCAATCGCTTCACCCATTAACTCACTAATACGTTCGATAGCCGTAAATCCTGCTTGGAACATGGTAAATTTATCCGCAAACTGACGCAAGGGATTGAACAATCGTTGCGCGTAAAGAATGAATGCTGACAGCGTTCCAAAAGTCATGCTTTCCTTGAGAACAAAAATGCTTCCTAACCACAATACACCAGCGATCGCAACCAAACTGATCCACTCCAAAGTCGCTGAAACTGCCGAATCATGAAAAATCGTTTTGTCAATTTCACGGCGGTAACGCTGGTTAGTAACGCGAAACAATTCTGCATTAAATCGTTCTCGTCGAAAGAGTTGTACGACATTAATTCCGGTAACATTTTCCTGCAACATAGAATTAAGTTGTGATAGTTCTTCTCTCGCTTGATAGTTAGCTTTGCGATACTGACGTTGAAAGTAAATAATTAATCCCGCTACCGGAAAGAGCAAAAATACCAACAAAGACGCTAGCTGCCATTGCAGCATAAAAATAGTAATAATAATCACTAAAATATAAATTAAATCGTTCAAAATCCCGATCGCGCCGCTAGCAAAAACTTCTCCTAATGCTTCTACATCACTCGCAATACGAGTCACTAACTTACCGACAGGCGTGCGGTCAAAAAAGCTCGCTGCCAACGAAGTAACATGAATGAACAAATCCTCGCGAACATCGGCAGTAATGTTTTGTCCTATTTTCTGAACTAAATATCCCTGTAAAGCAGAAAAAATAAAATTAATAAAAATGGTGATCAGCAAAATAGCAATCAACAAATTTAGTCCTTGAGATAGAGGCAGCTTTGTTAAAAATTCCCAGGCAGGTTCTTGTCGCAATAGGGATATCGACTGTCCAATAATTAAAGGTTGAATAGCTCCTGCTACTGAAACGGGAATGAGTAAAATAGCCGATACAATTAGCAAATTCGTGTTACGTCGAAGATAAGGAGTTAACCGAAGGAGTAGTCGCCAGTCATTTTCACGAAAACGGCGCGAGTTAGGGGATAGGATAGGGGTAGAAACAGGTGTCATGGCAGCTTATATCAGTTAATAGTAGAGGCAAGTTCCTGTGGTTGTCCAGTAAACTATTTCATGCTATACTTTAATGTAACATAAATAGAAAAACAAAATTAAAATATGCTTCTTGGCTTTCATGAAAATCAAAAATCAGTATTTGCTACTATTTTCTTTAATTTTAAATATTATTTTTTTTGTTTTTGTCTTAGTATTCGTCTTTAAAAAAGGCGGGCTTTCTTATTTAAGCAGCAAATTTTCCTGGTCTAAAACATCTCAATTGCAAGCAGTATCTCCCAGACCGCAAAGCCAAGAAGATTTTTTAAATCGGTATTATCGCGTGAAAACGGAAAGTTTTCGTCAATTGCCCAATTCACACCAAGATATTGTTTTCGTTGGGGATAGTTTAACTGACTATGGAGAGTGGGCAGAGACTTTAAATAATTCTAAAATTAGAAATCGTGGGATAAGCGGAGATACCACTGAGGGTGTACTCTATCGAATTAATGAAATTATTGAAAATAATCCTCGTAAAATATTTATCATGATTGGTACTAACGATCTCAGGCATACTAATAAATCAAGAGATCTAATCGTTAACAATTATCGAAAAATTTTAGAGGTTTTTCAAACTCGAACACCCAATACAAAAGTTTACGTACTTAGTTTGCTTCCCGTTAATAACGTAATCTATAATAATAAATGGGACAATCAAGAAATTATAGATACTAATTATAAACTACAACAACTCGCGCAAAATTTTTCCTATCAGTACCTTGATTTACACTCATATTTCGCTGACAGAGATAATCAACTCAAAACTCAATATACTTATGATGGTCTTCATGTCAATGGACGCGGATATTTATTGTGGTCAAAAGCGATCGCTCCCTACGTTAATCAATAGACTTCTTGCGCCAAGTCAGGCAAGAGGGAATAAAGTTAAGATGTAAATGCATTTCATTATTAAAAACCATGCTTCTCACACAAGAAACACTTTTAGGTAAATCATTAAACGAACTGACTCAATGGGTACAACAACAGGGACAACCTGCCTATCGAGGCAAACAACTTCATCAATGGCTGTATCAAAAAGGAGCGCGATCGCTCAGTGAAATTTCCGTTTTCCCCAAATCCTGGCGCGAACACCTAGCAGATACTTCCATCGGACGCTCTACTATCGATTATTGCAGTATTGCTCCTGATAAAACGCGAAAATACTTGCTTCGTCTCGCTGACAATTTAGTGATTGAAACCGTTGGTATTCCCACTGCCAAACGTCTGACAGTATGCGTGTCTTCTCAAGTCGGTTGTCCGATGGCGTGTGACTTCTGTGCGACGGGAAAAGAAGGATTTACCCGCAATCTGAAGGCGCATGAAATTGTCGATCAAGTTTTAACCGTTCAAGGAGACTTCCAACAACGAGTCAGTCATGTGGTTTTTATGGGAATGGGGGAACCTTTACTCAATCTTGAAGAAGTCATCAAGGCAGTTAACCTTCTCAATCAAGAGGTGGGAATTGGACAGCGATCGCTGACAATTTCTACAGTTGGACTTCCCCATAAAATTCGCCAACTCGCTCAATATCAGTTACAAGTCACCTTTGCCGTCAGTTTGCACGCCTCGAACCAACCATTGCGAGAACAATTGATTCCGACTGCCCAACATTATTCTCTAAAACAGTTACTAGCAGACTGTCGGGAATATGTCCAAATCACAGGACGGCGAGTAACTTTTGAATATGTTTTATTAGCAGGAGTTAATGATTTACCTCAACACGCAATTGAACTCGCCAAGTGCCTGCGGGGATTCCAAAGTCATGTCAATTTAATTCCCTACAATCCGATTGCAGAAGCAGACTATCAACGCCCCAATCGCCAGCAAATTGAAACCTTTGCCGACCTTCTCCAACAACACAAAATTGCTGT
Source organism: Microcystaceae cyanobacterium (assembly GCA_041743025.1). GTDB lineage: Bacteria > Cyanobacteriota > Cyanobacteriia > Cyanobacteriales > Microcystaceae > JBGTNM01. The sequence continues at coordinate 8,795 of JBGTNM010000331.1, read as the reverse complement.
TAGTATACGGTACTCAAGAGGTTTAGAAGCTAATGCTGCCTGCGGACAATTGCGTTCTGTATCGCCATTAACTTATTGAGATGGCAATGCCAGGAGCGTAGGATTCTAAAACTTTATTGTTGTAAAATAGTATAATTGAATACTGAAAAATTAACGATTAAGTTAAAGCTTGAAGAACGAGCCAAAACGACTAATTGAGGCGAAAGTCAATGACCGTTCAAACTAGCCAGGAAACTTCCTTGCCACCAACAGTTGAAGACGTATGGGAACCTCCCATGCCTCCAACTGACTTAATTTTCGACGATGGTGAACCCTTGGAAAGCAACCGACATCGCATTGGCATGAACGTCCTTATCCGCTCTTTGCTGCAAGGTTACGCTGATCGAGATGACTTTTTTACCGGTGGTAATATGTTCATCTACTTTAGCAGCGAACAAGTCAAAAATCGGGATTTTCGCGGCCCGGATTTTTTTGCCGTCCTCAATGTTGATGGGACGAAAGAACGTCAAGGTTGGGTGATTTGGGAAGAAAATGGCCGCTATCCTGATGTAATTGTGGAATTAATCTCTCCTAGCACTGCTCAGGAAGATAAAGGCAGGAAAAAAGGTATCTACGAGCAAACCTTCCGAACGCCTGATTATTTTCTTTACGATCCCTTTGATCCCAACTCTTTACAAGGATGGCATTTAGGAGCAGATCAATCTTACCATCCACTAGATCCCAATGAACGAGGGTGGCTGTGGTGCAGAACTTTGGGTTATTGGCTCGGAACATGGGAAGGAACGATTGATCGAGAAACAGCTATCTGGGCAAGATTCTACGATACAGAAGGCAACTTAGTTCCTCTGCCAGAAGAAGCAGCCCAACAGCAGGCAGAAGCAGCCCAACAGCAGGCAGAAGCGGCACAACAGCAATTGAACCTAACTCAGGAAGCTTTAGCTGCGGAACGACAGAGGGCAGAATTACTAGCCGAGCGCTTGCGAGAAATGGGAATCGACGTTGAATAAAACTGACTTTCGTTTTTCTCTGCCTAAATTGGCACTAATTTCGCCGTTACTCGCAATTTTCCCAATTCGAGTACCAACCGCAACCCTTGATGTTGGTAAAGGGGGACGCTGAGAGTCGCTGGCAAATCGGACATTAAAAGGCGAGCCGTTTTCAACGAACAACCCGTTACCCTGGTGATCGCATTTGCCCCTTCAAACGCAGCATCCGCATTGAGAACAGCGTCTACCCTGATTCGCCAGGTTTTGGGCGTGATGCCCAACCGTCCCTGTTCGACGCGCCGTAACCCCTCAATGGTGGCTAAGACGACTAAGCGATCGCCCTGGGTAAGTTGGATATCCTCAGAGGGCATAAACTGGGAAGGATGAGGCGGTCTTTGCTGGAGGATAGGAACCACTCCATAGCCGCAAGCTACTTCCGATAACAACAAACCGTCAAGGGTGTCGTCAGCCTCAATTTGATATTCTGTGACCAAAATCGTCTGGTTGTTGAGGCGCAACAAACTGAGAATATTTTCGCCAAAAGCAGCCGCAGCAAAAACTTCTGCGGCGACGGCATAGGCTCCGACGGCTTGTGCATTGGGCAAGATTTGTAACAAGTGGTCTGCCAAGCGCATACCAGCAGTGCGAATGACTAAATGGCTATTGGGGTTAAGTTTTTGCGCCATCAAAGCCACCTCTAAGTTGAGGATTTCTTCGTCAGTGACCACCACGACGCTTTTTGCGGTTGCCAAATTCGCTTTATCTAAAGATTCCCCTAAATTACCAGCAATGAGAGGCAGATTCGGCAAAATGGTTGGGTCGAAATCTAGTTTCATGGTCACGCCGACTGAAGGTTGCTTAAATTCTTGTAACAAGGCAGCGACGCGCTGTCCGACTCGTCCCATGCCGATAATGATAGCGTGGTTAGCAGTCGGAACGGACGGGCGATTTTTGACAAACTGGAATTTCGCTGACAGCAATGATTCGGTCAGCAAGGCATACAAGACTCCAACAAAGGCAGTTCCCGCTAGCGTCAACCCTAAGCTAAACAACTGCAACCAAGCAGGAATATCGGCAATTTGTTCAAATTCCCCAAATAAATCCGAATAGCCGCCGAGTAAGAGGATAGCAGTCGCCGAAAAAGCAGACAGTAATGTTGTTTCTGGATGTGTCCACCGCAGGAGGATGGTTCCGATGATTAACAAAAACAAAACGATGAAGCCACACGCCAATGCTACTCGCCGGACTTGCTGCTGAAAGCTGAGCTGCCAAAAGTGAGTCAGCGATCGCTCAATGCCTTTCATCCTCCCGCGAAGAGACTGTGGCCAGCTTACAGCTTGAGAACGCACTGAGGAAACATCGGGCAACGCCAACAGAGTATCAGCGAGTTCGATAAAGGTGACAGTATCTCCCGCTTGCAAAAGAGCATTAGGTTCCCACTGATAGAAGGATTGTAAGGCGCGATCGCTCCCATCAGTGTAGGTAAGAACGCGGCGGGTGCGGGTGTTCAACTCGTGGAGGCGGCGCACATTGCACCAGCGATCATCGGGCTGCATCGGCAGGGCAATCACGCGCAGTCGTTGTCCATCGAGAGTAAAAAATCCCCGCGTTTGGGTGCCTAATGCCGCCAGGGCAAAGGCATCCGCCGTCAGTTGGGTAGGTTCGTAGGCGATAAAATTCCCCAGTTGTTCGCTCAGCAGAGAATTGAGATTTTCTTTAGCCGATCGCACCACTAATCGGGTGTGGGGGTTGAGTTGCCGAATAGCAAGGGCAGTCTCGATATTGACTTGTTCGTTCGCGGTGACGATCAAGGCGGCACGGCACTGCTCAATTTTGGCTTGAGCAAGGATGCTGTTTTGGCGGCAGTCGGCAATGATGAGATCGTCGAGGAGATCGCTCATCTGGGGAATTTCCCAGCTTTGCGACGAGATTTGTTCAATTGCCACCACGTTTACCCCAAATTCTTTGAGGGCAGCCACGCAGTGCTGTCCTAAGCTTCCCAATCCACAGACGAGAAAGCGATCGCGTTTAGCTTCCTCTGACTTCAACATTTTCTTCATTCTCCGGTATTGCGTCCCTACTGCCTCAACAACGCTCTGGTACTGCTTTTTTATGAAACGAGTACTCAGTCCCTAGCCAAGAGAGCAATTCCTTACAAGCTAGGGTCTCTCTGACCGCCCGATAAATCGGGTGTCCTCTGGCTCAAGAAAGATAGTAAAATGGGTCGTAGACCTACTTGTTCGACTCAAAAATCGAAATTAATGCCTACAGGACTTTTTTCTGGGGTCACAGTCATGGCTACTGCCCCCACCGTAGCACCAGAACGGTCTACCATCACCGTCCAAAAGCCATATCCTAACTATAAAGTCATTGTTCTCAATGACGATTTTAATACCTTCGAGCACGTCGCTAACTGTCTAATGAAGCATATACCGCAAATGACCAGCGATCGCGCTTGGGAACTGACGAATCAGGTTCACTCCGAGGGCCAGGCGATTGTCTGGGCCGGGCCGCAAGAACAAGCAGAACTCTATCACCAACAGTTGTGTCGAGAAGGGTTGACAATGGCTCCGTTGGAGGCAGCATAACCTCATGAAACAGTCTAACGGACGCTTAGTTTGGAATCATTCAACCCATCTACCTGGATTAATCCCTATTTTAGCGACACTAACTACTTTCGCTGGAATTGTAACGGTTACTCCAGGGGTTATCAGTCGCGCTAAAAATCACTGTCCAAAGCTTAAATTACGCATTTCTGTCCCCATTCGCGGCGGTTTCAAAATCATTGCACGACAGGGAAAGACGGTTCAGGAGGTTTTTATCGTTACTGCCTTAAGTCAATCGGATTTAGAAACAGCGATCAATAAAATTTTAGAGAAATGATAGGTAATAGAGAAATAAAGAATAGATTATCTTGGTATGAAGGCGCGTGAAATTCTTTTTTAATTTTTTGATTTTATTCCTGTTAATGGTTGGATGGTTGTTGCCAACTTTCCCCGCTCTCGCCGCTTCTGAACGCATTCCTCTTACTTTATCTGTATTACAAGAACGTCTTAATTCTCCTATTTTAAGTGATGGCATTCCTACCGTTGATTTAAGTTACTTAGTGATTGATTTAACAAATGAAAATCAAGAATTTCGCGACCAATTCTATCAACAACTTCAAGCACGACTTAATCGGTCTTCCAAACCCATTGGATTAAATTTCAGTTACTCTTTAATTCAAGGAGAATTGATTAGCAGTAAATTTGGATTGCCAACATCTCTGTCGCAGGGAACCTTACCCCCCATTTTAACAGCGATTGAACAGCAACAACTCGAAGAAGACGAGCGCTTTGTCTCTCACTCTACTGATTCCCCAACTGCTGCAATAGTATTGCGAGGGCCGTTGCAGTTAGAAAATACCCTAATAACGGGAAAAGTCGATTTTAGCAAAACCGTTTTTTTACAACGTTTAGAAGCAACGAATGCCACGTTTACCCAAGAGGCTGATTGGCGAGACAGTCGTTTTGGCAGAACTGTTAATTTTAAGGGAGCAACTTTTGGGCGAGACGTTAATTTTAGTTATAGTAAATTTTTAGCTCCTGCTAGATTTCATCAAACCCATTTTCAAGGAACGTGCCAGTTTATAGGAACGACGTTTAAAGAAGAAGCTAATTTTGCTCAAGCTGAGTTCAATCAATTTGCTAATTTTACCAGAAGTTCGTGGCAAAAAACAGCTAATTTTAGTCAGGTCAATTGGCGTGATCGCGTTCTTTTTTCTAAAAGTCGGTTTCTTCATTTAGTATCTTTTACTAATTCGACTTTTGAAAAATCTGTTGCTTTTCGGACAACGCAATTTAATGAAGTTGTGATTTTTAAAGATGCAAAACTAGTGGGACAAATCGATTTTAGTAATGCTGAATTTGTTGCTAATAGTGAGTTGAATGTCACGGGATTAGCTTTTGATTCCGATCAGGCAAAAATTATCGGAGATACGGGAAAAATCGGTAACGTTTTATCTCTATCAACCTTACAAGGCAATGAAACAGTTGTGCAAAATTTAATCCGTAATTTTCGCGATCTCGAACAAATTCCTGATGCCAATCAAGTTGAATATACAACTAAACAATTAAAGTTTAAGCAACTCAGCCGCAGCATTTTCAAAACGTCTTTAAAAAATATTTTGCAATTAAATTGGTTCAGTAATTTACTTCATTGGATATTGCTTAGTCTCTTGCTGCTGCTAAGTAACTATGGAACTAATTTTAGTTTAGTCATCGGAGTTGGTATTGTAACAACTGTTTATTTTAGTGCTTTATTTTGGTTGGTGGATTGTTGGCGGCGGCGATTGCCTAAACCCATTCTTCCTTCTCGTTACGATATAATTTGGATGTCAGCAAGCTCTGTATTAATTTTTTGTCTAGGAATTATTGATATCTTTCAATCGTCTGAACAACCCACGATTGCCTTAAGTTGTCTGAGTTTAATTTTATTTCCTATTCCCTTATTGTTAGTCGGAAAATTATATCTACAAGGTCGCTATCACGACTTGATGGACAGTTCGTATTTTTGGCAAGATGGAAGTATGCGACAGTTGCGACTGTTAATTGTTCGTTTACCTGTCATTCCTGAGTTTATCTTTTTCCGCGAGCGCTACGTTCCGTTAGTTTGGGAAAGGCGGTGGAATTGGCTAAATTATTATGACTTCAGTCTCAACAATTTAATTAAACTAGGATTTAACGATATTCGCCTGCGAGACTGCCATCTTCCAGGGTTAATTTCTGCTTTGGTTTGGTATCAGTGGAGTTTAGGAATTTTGTATGTTGCGCTATTACTGTGGACAGTGTCTCGGACGATTCCGGGATTAAATCTATTGATTTACCTTAAGTAGTGATTAGTGAGTCGGGAATTTAGCAACTATCAACTATTAACTATTAACCTCCTGCACTTCATCCGTTTTTGCTGCCATAATAAAATCATTTTTATGCAGTCCAGAAATAGCATGAGTCCACCAAGAAACTGTGACTTTTCCCCATTCTGTCAGTAAAGCCGGATGGTGTCCTTCTTCTTCTGCAATGTCGCCAACGGCATTGGTAAAGGCTAAAGCAGTGACAAAATCGGCAAAATGATATACTTTCTTCAATTGAAGCTGTCCTTCAATTTCCACCGTTTCCCAACCCGGAACTTGCGGTTTTAATTGTTCGATTTCTTCTGGCGTAACAGCATTAGCGTTAGGGTTACAAGCCTCGCATTTTTGTTGTTCGAGCTTTGTCATGGTTGTTCTCCTTATTACTAAAAGTAAGGTGTGCAATGCTACTTTATTTTACTCTAGGGGTTAAAAACCTCATTCTCAATGCCTACCCACCATTGTCCTAGATTCATCAAATCTTGGTGAAGTTCTTCAAGTTGCTTTACATATTCATCGGCTGAGAGATTTACGCGATTTTCTTGCAATTTTTTTAAGCGTAACTGCATTAACATCCAGGGCTTGGAAATACCACCAGTTGCTTCAATATATTTTGCTAATTCCTGGCTATCCATTTAGTAATTGCCTTGTTGATTGAAAGAGGACAATCCCTCATTTAGGATTATCCTCTTAATGGGTAAACTTGACAGATTATAGCCCCAATTAAGAAGCTTTAGCTAAATTTTCGGTGATGTAATCCCAGTTAATGAGACTGCTAATAAACGTGTCAATGTACTTGGGACGGGCGTTTTGATAGTCGAGGTAGTAGGCGTGTTCCCATACATCCATTGTCAGCAGAGGAACCTGCCCAGATGTCAAGGGATTTTCTGCGTTAGGGGTTTTGGTAATTTTCAGCTTTCCATCGTTGTCGAGAACCAACCATGCCCAACCGCTACCAAACTGAGTTGCCCCTGCTGTTTTAAAGGCTTCAACGAATTTGTCAAAGCTACCAAAATCAGCATTGATTTTATCGGCAAGTGTACCAGTGGGCGTACCGCCGCCGTTGGATTTCATGCAGTTCCAGTAAAAAGTGTGATTCCACGCTTGGGCAGCATTGTTAAACAGTCCTGTTTTAGAAGCATCGCCAGCAATTTGTTTGATGACTTCTTCAATGGACTTGCTGTCTAGTTCCGTTCCCGCAACTGCACTGTTGTAGTTGTTGACGTAAGTCGCATGGTGCTTGTCGTGGTGGAATTCTAGCGTCCTTTTAGAGATATGGGGTTCTAATGCAGTGTAATCGTAAGGTAAAGGAGGAAGTTCGTAAGCCATTTGTGTTCAATCCTCTCTGATTGCTGTTTTTTGGCTAAATTGCAATATTTTGACTTCAGGTATTATGCTTCTAAGTATATATACTGTCTGAAGTCGATGCAATAAATCTTAACGATTAAATCATACCTTAAAATGTTCTGAGAACCAAATGTCGTTATTAGAGGCAGAGGTAGGCTAAGAGTTTAGGGCGATTCTTCGAATTTTACCTTAGATTCTGGGGGATTGCCCTCTACCTCTGGAGTAGGTTTTGTTTGTTGCCATTCATCAGGCTGTCTTAATAGTGCGGATTGAAAATCTTGAGAAACTAAGTTAATCGTAATTTCTTTTTCAAGCGGACTAGGTGGATCGATTTGGGCATAGAGAAACTGCTCTTGAAAATCAGGCTTACCAATAATAAGTTGATGGCTGCTGTTATCTTTCAACTGAATTTGAATCGTTCCTAGAGGCTTATCTAATCCATAATCTTTTTTTTGTTCGATAGGAATGTTAAAACTGCGATCGCTGTTTTCCCCTACCAATAAATTTACCAAAAAAGAAACGACTGCATCGTTAGCAATTGTATCTTCAGGCTGCTTCATCTGCCAAGGTTGATTGACATTACCCGTTCGCTCAAATTGTAAGGTTTTATCTTGCATTTCAATGGTTAATTTTTGAATATCTTCTTCTTGAAAGGCAAAAATTTTATTCTTTTTTGACTGAATTTCTTCTCGTTGAGGTTTGCTTTGGATTTCATAAAAATAGACAACTCCTCCCAAGCAAATTGCAGCTATGAGCAATATCCAGGTTGTTTTTTGTAATTTCATAATATAGCGATCCTAAATAGGTTGTGATGAATTTTGTATTAACCACAAAGACACAAAGAATATCAAAAAAAATTGTTCTACAGCTTATCTTCTTCGCCACCAGGTAAAAATAGCCATTACTAAACCGAAGATAGGCACAATCACTAAAGACAACCAAGCGAGTAAACTGGCTTGTATAGGTGTCAGATTGATGCGTCGATTTGCAGGTTCTTTCGGGCGAATTGATAGCGTTTGTTCATCTTTATTGGCTAACCATTGAACAGTATTTAAAAAGACATCACTGTTAAATTGTTCGTTGAAAAAATTATTGGTAGCAAAGGCTGAATTGCCAATGACCACCATGCGCGATTCTTGTTTTTCGGGTTTGTCTTTTTTGTCTATCGTTTTGGTTAATGCCACTCCTAAATCAAATGGCCCGGCAATATCTTTATCTGAGTTAAATTCAATTTCTTTGTCAGCAGAAAGATCGCTTTCGGCCCACATGCGATCGCTGGCGACTAACAAGGCAACCGCTTCCACATTCTTGACTTTAACGGTGTCAATGGGTCTGGCCAAGGGATAAAAAGAATATCGGTTAGCTAACTCTTTGGTAATCGGGTGCGTTCCATAGTTATTAATTAAAGGTATTGCTGGCCCCAATGCGCTTGTAGCATCAATAATAATGCGATCATCAAGTTCAACTCCCCAATCTTTTAGAATAGGTTCTAAACCCGAATCGGTTTGAGGATCGAGTAATAATAATAAATTTCCTCCCGCGTCAGCATAGTTTTTTAACGCTTGTACTTCTTG
>JBGTNM010000330.1:0-15612 GCA_041743025.1 Microcystaceae cyanobacterium | reverse complement strand
GTAAAGTTAAAGTTTTAATTGAATCTGTTGGAGCTAAAGTTAAATTTTTACCTCCTTATTCTCCAGATTTATCACCAATTGAATTATGTTGGTCAAAGATAAAAGAGATTCTTCGTTCGGCTAAAGCTCGCACAGAAAACGCTCTTAATGTTGCTATTACTTATGCTATTAATGCTATTTCTGAGGATGATGCTATCAATTGGTTCCACCATTGTGGTCTCTTTGCTGAGTCAATTCGATGATCTATGATTGTGGCTTAACTGGTCTCAAATTGCTGTAAATATAGATATAGATAAGTTTGACTTCTGTCATCTCATTAAGGCTTAAAATCCTGCTTGAATAAAATGGCGATCAAACGTTAACGCTTTCTCAACCTTATTTTGTCGCATTACAATAAAAGAAAGACAATCAACTAATCCCCATTCTTTATCTTAGTGTTGCTGATATTAAGTTAAAACCTTTCTCAAATAAGTCTGATGTTAAACGAACAATTTCAACCTCATAGCTCTCCCAACATCATGTGGTAAAATGTTTGTATTGTTACAAATTTTAAGAAGATGGGTTACGACGGATTGATAATTTCTAGTTAAGTTTGAATGCTTACTGCCGTCTAACCCATCCTACACCTAAGAATAATGTGTCTAAAAAAATTCTATCTCTCACTTATATCTCTGCCTAAATCAGTAGCAATTTTTAGAGAAAAGTCTTTGGGAGCATCAATCGAAATCTGCTTTAAACGAGACATTAAACTAGTTTTTTTAGGATTTTTTGGAGTGCCATTTAGTTGCTGAATTACACCATAAACTTGATTTAATTGCTCTTCATTTAAATTATTAAGTTCAGCTTCAATAAGTTGTTTAGTAAACATGATTTTAATAAATGGATTACTGACCGCTAATTTTAGCCTAGCATAAATTTTGGTAAGTTCCTAAGTTACCACTTACAAAAACTAGGGATAGCATCCAAAAAATCACATTGCACCTCTCATTCAAGGTGAGAAGCGGAATGATTACGGCAACTTTCACCTGAAAGACGATAGTGCCAATCAAGCAACGATTGTGCAGTTTGACGTTCAAGTTACTACGGAATCTGGCCAGGGAGGTGATAAAAGCGCAAAGGGAAAATTTCGTCTGTATGTGGTTGACGTAGAACTTAGTGCGGGAGGCAAGGAGTCCACGAAATCATCAAACCTTCATCGGCTTCAGTTTGCGATTCCCGTTAAAATTCCCCTGAGTCACCCAATCGCCTCGACTCTCTAAACAATTTTTAACAAATTTACTCAGGAAGCCCGAAACGGTTTACTCTAGATGCTGACTAACTTTTAAACATCCAACTTTTAATTCAAGATGTCGTGGACATCGCCACTCCGACCCAAAAGGAGTAAATTTGCAATTTTTTTCATGGGAGATAGTTGAAATCCAATGAGTGTCAAGGCAAGTGGTGGAAGCTCGTTAGCCCGTCCCCAGCTCTATCAGACTGTTCCAGTCTCCGCGATTTCGCAAGCAGAGCAACAGGATCGTTTCTTAGCAAATTCTGAACTCAATGAACTGGTTGCCTTCTTTCAATCCGGCAGCAAGCGCTTAGAAATAGCGCAGACAATCACCAACAATAGCGATCTCATCGTATCGCGTGCCGCCAACCGCATCTTCACGGGCGGTTCGCCGATGGCTTATTTAGAAAAACCCGTCGAAGCACCGGCTCTGGCAGGCGTTGGGGCATCAGCCTCGCGCACGGACCAAGTAGGAACCGCGACCTATGTCGAAGGGGGCGGCGGCGGCTTTTTGAGCGGACTGCGTACCGCTTTTACCTCCTCAACTGGCCCCATTCCGCCGGGTTTCCGTCCGATTAATATTTCCCGTTACGGCCCGAGCAATATGCAAAAGTCGCTGCGGGATTTATCTTGGTTCTTGCGCTACGTTACCTATGCCATCGTCGCGGGCAACCCCAACATTCTCGTCGTCAACACGCGGGGACTGCGGGAAGTGATTGAAAACGCCTGTTCGACAGATGCAACGCTCGTAGCATTGCAAGATATGCGAGCGGCTTCGATTGAATATTTCCGACGCGATGACGAAGCCAAAGCGATCGTAACGCAGTATTTCGATGTTTTGCTGACCGAATTTAAGGCTCCCACGCCTGCTAGCAAACTGCGTCAACGGCCTTTTAGCGACCAGCAAGGGTTAGCACTGCCGCAAAGCTATTTCAATGCCTCAGAAAATCGGCAAAAATTCGTCATGAAGCCGGGGTTGTCGGAGTCGGAAAAATCGGCGGTGGTGAAAGCTGCTTACCGTCAAATCTTCGAGCGCGATATTACCCGTGCCTACAGCCAGTCAATCTCTTATCTAGAATCTCAAGTCAGAAACGGCGACATTTCGATGAAAGAATTTGTCCGCCGCTTGGGTACTTCCCCTCTCTATCGCCAGCAGTTCTTTGAACCGTTCATCAACAGCCGCGCCCTGGAATTAGCTTTCCGCCATTTCCTCGGACGCGGCCCCAGTTCTCGCGAGGAAGTTCAAAAATACTTTGATATTGTCTCTAAAGGCGGACTGACCGCGCTGGTGAGTGCTTTAGTAGACTCAGAGGAGTATTCAGATTATTTTGGCGAAGAAACGGTTCCCTACCTGCGGGGATTGGGGCAGGAAGCCCAAGAATGCCGCAACTGGGGAATGCAGCAAGAACTGTTCAACTACAGCGCTCCTTTCCGTAAGGTTCCCCAATTTGTTACCACCTTCGCCAAATACGATCGCCCCTTACCCGACCAGCACGTTTACGGTTCGGGCAATGACCCACTAGAGATTCAATTTGGGGCTATCTTCCCCAAAGAAACCCGCAATCCTAGTGCCAGTCCGGCTCCCTTTAGCAAGGATACGCGGCGGATTCTCATTCACCGAGGGGCAGCTACCAACAGCCAAGTCTGCAACCCAAGAGCGCTGGGTGAATTCCCTGGTACGATGGGGCCGAAGGTCTTTCGTTTGAATAACGAACTCCCCGGCAGCAGCAACGGCGCGAGTGTCAAGTACGGGGAAAGCTCGACGCAAGCCCTCATTTTAGCGGCTTACCGTCAAGTGTTCGGACGCATGCCTTACGAAGGTCAGCGCCTATCGGTGCCAGAAATCAAACTGGAAAATGGTGATATTACCGTTCGCGAGTTTATTAAAACCCTGGCTAAGTCAGATGCGTTCCGTAAGCTGTACTGGACTCCTCTGTACGTAGTTAAAGCGATCGAATACATGCACCGCCGCCTGTTAGGTCGTCCCACCTATGGCCGTCAGGAAATGAACCAGTATTTCGATATTGCTGCCAAAAAGGGCTTCTATGCCGTCGTCGATGCCATGCTCGATTCCAAAGAGTACGAACAAGCTTTCGGCGAAGATACGGTTCCCTACGAACGCTATTTGACTCCAGGCGGTATGCAATTGCGGATGTCCCGTCCAGGAACCCTGCGAGAAGATATTGGCAGGCGGGTTGACCAAGACACGACACCGCGCTTTGTGGAGTTGGGGCAAGTGAGTGTCAACCGCACCGAACCTGAAATTAAGTTCCGCGTCAACCAGGGAGTTAACGTCCAGCGTGAGCAAACCAAGATCTTTAAATTGCTTTCCACTGCGGATAAAGTCGCGGTCAAAAATACGATTCGGGCAGCTTACCGCCAGATTTTTGAACGTGATCTCGATCCATTTATTGTTCAAGCGGAATTTACCGTCTTAGAAAGTAAATTGAGCAATAACGAGATCACCGTCAAAGAGTTCATTGAAGGATTGGGTTGCTCTGACTTGTACATTAAAGAGTTCTATGCACCCTTCCCCAATACAAAAGTGATTGAGCTAGGAACCAAGCATTTCCTCGGTCGCGCCCCGCTCAATCAAAAGGAAATCCAGAAATACAACCAAATTCTGGCAACCCAGGGCATTCGTGCTTTCATCCGAGCGATGGTTAGCAGCATGGAGTACCTCCAACTGTTCGGGGAAGACACTGTTCCCTATCGCCGCTTCCCCACTCTCCCTGCCGCCAACTTTCCCAATACGGAAAGGCTTTACAACAAGCTCACCAAGCAGGATGACGAGTTAATCGTTCCTAGCTTTAAACCCGTGGTGAAAGTAGGGGGATAGAAACTGTGAGTTTCTAACTTACATCGGAGAAGGCGCGAGCGCTCGCGCCTTTTTTTTAGCAACTGTTGTATTAAATCCGTCCCTAAAAACCTACTTAAAGCAGCTTATTTTGATAACAGCGATCGCTCACCAATCCGTAAATAAAGCCATAAATGGATTGTCAAGACTGAAACAAGTTTCCCCGTCCAGAACCCTATGAGCTTCATCAGCACGGGTTGCAGACCACTCTCGTTCAATTCCTGCGTAATACTCTATCTCCGACTCTTTTGCTTTTTCTTCTAAATATATTTCTTCTAAATATAGATTATACCCATCCTGATTCTCTTTATTAATTAATTCATGCTTTTCTTCAGCTTCTCGATTTACATAGTAATGTTCTCCTTCATCGTCTGGCTCTAAATTATCATGCTCTTCACTAGCCCATTCGTCAACTTCTTCATGTTTGGCTTGAATTTTCTCGTCTAAGCTCAAGAATCTCATTCTAGTATTCTAGACATAAAGTTGCATCAATAAAACCTTTTTTAGATTCAACTAAGCGTTGAGCTAAATCTCGAATTCCTGAAAATAAAGTGACAGATGAATGAGAGGGAACAGTAGTTACGGAAATCTCTTCGTCACTCATCAAATTGCAGAGTTGTTTCCGAAAAAAATGAATGGCTTCAAAATCTCGCTCTTTCAAATCCAAGATGGTAGCACTATAGTCATTAAATTCCATAAAAGGCAAAAGAGCGGCAATTAGCCTAGGAAAAAAGGCGCGATCGCTCGCGCCTTTTTCGGGTTCAACCGGGTTTAATAATGCCCTTAACCCAGAACAGAAGCTTCTTTTCGGCTAAAAAAAGCTTGCAGAATTTGTTCGACGATTTGCGGACTGGTTAAGCCTAAACTGGCTTTAGACTGGTCGGGACTGGCGTGATCGACGAGTTGGTCGGGAATGCCAAAGCGCTTGAGCGGAACGAGGATTTCGTTGTCGATTAAGGCTTCAGCCACAGCCGAACCGAAACCGCCCATCAGACAACCTTCTTCTAAGGTGATCACTTTACCGATTCGTCGAGCCAAAGGCAAGATCAATTCCGTATCCAAGGGTTTGACGAAACGCGCATTGATTACCGTCGCCTCAACACCGTGTTCGCCGAGGATTTCGGCGACTTGCAGGGCAGTTTGTACCATCGTCCCGTAACCGAGTAACAAGACATCATCCCCATGACGAAGAATTTCGCCTTTGCCAATCGTTAACGGTTCCCAGCCTTCCTCCATCAGAGGGACACCGATGCCGTTGCCGCGAGGATAGCGCATAGCGATCGGCCCGCTAGTATGATTGATGCCCGTCACGACCATTCGTTGCAACTCGGCTTCATCTTTGGGGGCCATAACCGTCATATTCGGGATACAGCGTAAGTAGGCGATGTCGTACATTCCCTGGTGAGTCGGGCCGTCTGTGCCGACGATGCCTGCGCGATCAAGACAGAAAAAGACAGGAAGGTTTTGGATGCAAACGTCGTGAATGACTTGGTCGTAAGCGCGTTGCAAGAACGTCGAATAGATGGTTACCACCGGGCGCATTCCCTCACAAGCAAGTCCCGCCGCCAGCGTAACGGCGTGTTGTTCGGCAATGCCAACATCAATGTATTGTTTGGGGAGTTTGGCTTGCAGTTTATCTAACCCTGTCCCAGTGGCCATGGCGGCGGTAATACCAATGATTTTGGGATTATTTTCAGCTAGACGAGTCAGGGTATGGCCGAAGACTTTGGAATAGCCAGGGGGTTTGGGCTTGCTAGAGGGAATGGGCTTACCTGTCGCTAGGTTAAAGGGGGTTTGAGCGTGGTAGCCGACTTGATCTTGTTCGGCCAGTTCATAGCCTTTGCCCTTGGTGGTCGCGACGTGAACGAAGACAGGGCCAGACGCTTTATGAGCTTGCTTGAAGGTATCGATCAGTTCGGCGAGGTTGTGTCCGTCGATGGGGCCGAAATATTTAAAGCCGAGTTCTTCAATGACTGCCCCAACTTTAGGAACTGCCAGACGCTTCATCCCTTCTTTGAGACCTTCCATTTCTGGCCCTAGAGAATCTCCAAAGAAGTGTTTGAATTGTTCTTCCAGATTACCCGTGAGAAATTGAACTGGCCCACTGAGGCGGACTTTGTTGAGATAACGAGAAATGGCCCCAACATTGGGAGAAATCGACATTTCATTGTCGTTGAGTACCACCATCAGGTTAGTGTTGGGCAAGTGTCCGGCGTGGTTGATCGCTTCTAAGGCCATGCCCCCGGTGAGCGCGCCATCCCCAATAATGGCCACGACTTTGAAATCTTCCCCTTTAGCATCGCGGGCCAGTGCCATGCCTAATGCCGCAGAAATACTCGTAGAAGCGTGTCCGGCCCCGAAATGATCGAATTTACTTTCACATCGTTTTAAATAGCCTGCAATACCGTCTTTTTGGCGGAGGGTATGGAAGCGATGGTAGCGTCCCGTGAGCATCTTATGGGGATAAGCTTGATGTCCCACGTCCCAAGTAACTTTGTCTCGGTCTAAATCTAAGGTTTGATAGAGTCCGATCGTCAGTTCGACCACCCCCAAACCCGGCCCCAGGTGTCCCCCACTAGCCGCAATGGTTTGTAAATGCTTTTCTCGAATTTGACGGGCGACATCCTCCAGTTGGCGCATCGATAGGCCGTGCAACTGGTTGGGATGAGTAATTTCACTGATATGCATAGTGGCTTTTCTCTAGCATTTTTAGATTGCTATATCACACTTTAATGGATTTTCTGTCGCCACTTCGCGACTTTCTCAATAAGTTGTTACGAATGCCGAGATATTGATCGCTATTTTGTCTTCGTACTAAAACGCTCTTGACAAATTCCGTAAAATGCTTATTATTTACCAAAAATCTTGATTTTTGGTAAGATAGAGTATTATTTTAGGGTCAATAATTTTTTATCTCTAATGGCTTTTTAAATTTGGCATAAATTAGCAAACTCAGTGGAGTTGTTATGAATTTAAACGATCTGATCAAAGAAGCGGAAACGGTTGCCTATCAGCTAAGTGCCAGCCCAGCACCGCCGCCCGAATTAGTCGCGACCTTTGACGGTGAAGATGCAGGAAGAAGAGGCTCTGATTAACATATCAAAGCCTTTCTGACAATCGCGTTCAGATTCGGCTTCAAGAAGAACAAAGCTTCGCTCTAGAAACCCACCATACGACTGAAAAAGTTAGCTTTTTGTCCCTTGAAGGCAGTGGCAGCCTCAAAGCCAGAGCAGTCAATTACCCAGACATTAGCCAGACAGATGTTCTGAGTGCTGCTTCGAGAAATAGCTTATTCCAAGGTTCTGAGGGCGATCGCTTGAACTTCGGCAATTTCCCAGAATTGCTCCTGAAGGAGGAAGGCATTAGCTCCTACTTACTGGGAGGCGAGGGATATCTAACCTGTAAAGAAGCGGCTTTGTCCTGCCTCTACCCGCCTGCTGCCGTTTAAAAACATAAAGGGTGTAGAGATTTCCTACACCCCACACACATCCTACTCGTCTTCAGCAAACACGTAACGGTAGAGTTCGCTCGCGTCGGGTTCGGGGCTACTTTCAGCAAATTGTACTGCCTCGTCAATCGTCGCTTGCACGCGCTGGTCGATCGCTTTGAGTTCTTCAATCTCGGCCAGATTGTGTTCTAACAAATAAGCGGCAAATTTCTGAACAGGATCTCGCCCTCCCCAAAACTGCTTTTCATCGGCAGAGCGCATTTCATCGGGATCGGCTAGAGAATGCCCTCGGAAGCGGTAGGTCAGAGCTTCGATCAGGGTCGGCCCTTGTCCAGCACGAGCGCGGGCGATCGCTTCTTGCGCCGTATGGTAAACCGCCAGCACGTCCATGCCATCCACTTCGACCCCAGCCATCTCAAAAACGGCAGCTTTTTTATAAATTTCGGGTTGAGACGTGGCGCGGTCGTGAGCCATACCAATGGCCCATTTGTTATTTTCCACGACGTAAATAATCGGTAACTTCCAAAGCGAAGCCATATTCAAGCATTCAAAAAACTGCCCATTGTTGGTCGCACCATCGCCAAAAAAACAAACGGTCACTTGATCGGCATTGGGGTCTGCCATGACTTCCCGACGATATTTGGTTTGAAAAGCTGCCCCAGTCGCGACCGGAATGCCCTCCGCCACAAAGGCATAGCCGCCCAAAAGTCGATGTTCAGCAGAGAACAAATGCATTGATCCTCCGCGTCCTTTGCTGCATCCTGTTTCTTTGCCGAATAACTCCGCCATGACCTCTCGTGCGGGAACGCCACAACTGAGAGCGTGGACGTGATCGCGATAAGTACTACAGACATAATCCTCATCTGGGCGCAGGGCTTTGGTCATGCCGGTCGAAATGGCTTCTTGCCCATTGTAGAGGTGAACAAAACCAAACATTCTGCCCCGATAGTACATCTCGGCACACTTGTCTTCAAACAAGCGTCCCAACATCATGTCCTCGTAGAGCATTAGTCCTTCTTCTCGAGTGATCTCGACAGAAGCGGTATTAAAGTAGGGTAAGATGCGTTCGGAAACCATAGGGACTGCCAATGTCATAACAACCTAAAAATATACTACTCAAAGGATCGCTCATCGTTTTCTTTCCTGAGCCAGGAAATACCGAGTTGCTTTATATTAAGCCATATTAAGCAAGTTAACCTTTAATGTAAAGTTAAGTTGACAACTTTGCCCAGCTAAGCCAATTGGTGTAGATTAGCGAAAAGATTTTTTTACTTGTTAGAGTCTTTGAGCTACAATGCAAGCCAATAAAGTTGTTTGTCAATCGACAGCAACCCCCAAGTCGGCCTAATAGCTTAACTTTTTCTTAATTTAATCACTTTATGGCGACTCTGCTCTAAGGAAATCAACTGTGCGTATTCCGCTCGACTACTATCGAATTTTGGGTGTACCGACTCAGGTGACAGATGAGCAACTCACTCAGGCTTATCAGGATCGTAGCTTGCAATTGCCCCGCCGAGAATACAGTGAGGCAGCGATCGCTGCGAGGCGGCAGTTGCTTAATCGTGCCTATGAGATCCTCTCAAACCCCGAAAAACGCGCTCTCTACGACCAGCAAGCCTGGGGAAATCGCCAGTCGAGTGACGAGGAAAGCCAGCAAGATTCTCTCATCTCCCAGACGGAAACGGAGCTAGAAAGTTCCCAAGCCAGTCTCAACCCAGAAATTGAAGTTAATATTGAGCAATTGACGGGTGGTCTCCTAATTTACCAAGAATTAGGAGAATATGAGTTAGTGATTAAATTCGCAGGTGCTTATCTACCTCAACCGCCTGCCATCATAACAGACAAAATTGATGCTTCGCTTCGCGTCAGGTCAGATATTCTCCTGAGCCTCGCCCTAGCCTATCTAGAATTAAGTCGAGAACAATGGCAGCATCGAGAGTATGAACAGGCGGCACGTTCTGGAGAACAAGGGCTAGAACTGTTGCGAAAAGAAGCTCTTTTCCCCAAAATTATGGGCGAAATTAATACAGAACTCAATAAATTACGTCCTTACCGCATCTTAGAATTGCTCGCCAAGCCGCTAGAGTGCGATCGCGAGCGACAAAAAGGGATTGACCTGCTCAAAGCGATGTTACAAGAGCGGCAAGGAATTGATGGCAAAGGGAATGACCGCTCTGGTTTGGCAATTGATGACTTTTTGCGCTTTATTCAGCAAATCCGCACCTATTTAACGGTCAAAGAGCAACAAGAACTCTTTGGGGCCGAAGCTCAGCGTCCTTCGGCAGTCGCTGCCTACCTCGAAGTCTATACCCTAATTGCTCGCGGTTTCGTTAACAAGCAGCCTTCCCAATTGATTGAAGCTCAAATCATTCTCAAGCGATTGAGCAAGCATCAAGATATCTCCTTAGAACAAGCTATTTGTGCCTTGTTTTTAGGTCAAACCCAAACAGCTACTCAAGCTTTAGAATGCGTTCATGACGAAAAATTATTGGAAATGATTCGAGAGCAGTCGCAGGGGGCACCCGATCTGCTGCCGGGCTTGTGTGCTTACGCCGAGCAGTGGCTCAAAAACGAAGTTTTTTCCCATTTTAGAGACTTAACTACTCAAAATTACTCGCTTGAAGACTATTTTGCCGACAAAGCCGTTCAAACGTTCCTCGAACAATTGAGTGTTGAAGTGACCCAAAAGATTACCGCCCAAACTAGCCAAGTAAAAGACACAGCCGCCGCCACTCAAAGTAACCGAGTTTGGCAGCCCAAAACCGCCAGGGCAACGCGCAGAATTCCAGCAAGCCGATATCAATCGTCTCCCGTCTTAGCGAGTGCAGGCGGCGGCGTGGCAACGCTAGCCACTCCCGTCCTAGCAGACTTACCTTTAAGCTGGTTTGGGGGAGCGGTAGAAGGCAGCCAGCCGTCAAACAGCGATCGCTATCTTGTCACCACTGCCTACCGCCAACCTCCCCTCAACCCACCGACTCAAGAGAGAGCAGCTACCCCTCCCCGCCAGCACCCTCCCCGACGTAAGTCCCGCCGCGCTGCTAAGCGCAAACCTTGGCTTCTCGGACTCGCCGCGATCGCTACCTTGGGATTGACTGGCATTTCCCTCAAATGGCTCCAGCAGTCTAGCTCTCCTTTAGCGTCCTTAGAAAGAGAACAACTCCTGCTGCAACTGGATCAGCCGCCTATTGCTATCCCAGTCGCCAATGCGGGAGTCGTTGCTGTCGCCGGCAGTTTGACGGAAGCAGGAGCCAAACAGGTTATCGAAGCATGGCTGGCTAATAAGTCGCAAGCTTTTGGATCAAAGCATCAAATTGAGTCATTAAAGACCATTCTCGCCGAACCCTTGCTATTGCTGTGGCAAGATCGGGCTTCGACGCTCAAAAAATCGCAAGATTATTGGCAGTACCAGCACCAAGTTGAAGTAACATCTCTCGCTCAGGTTCCGAACAATGCTAATCGCGTCTCGGTGGAAGCCTTAGTTAAAGAAACGGCTGATTTTTATCAAAAGGGGCAATTAAATCCCAGTCGTTCCTATAATGATCGCTTAAAAGTCAGATACGAGCTTGTTCATCAAGGCGATCGTTGGTTGATTGAAAATATTCAAGTGTTGAAATAATCGCTCAAAATATCAGGAAATTGTCTAGCTTTTTCTATATATCAACGCTCAAAAAACAAAAAATGAACTCCAGATGACATAATAGAGGTATGTCCCATTTTGTATGAGCAATTATGGCTGAATTAAGTCCAAAAGTTACGGCAATTATTCATTCTGGTGAACAACAAGGATATGTAGCCGAATGCGTGGAAATTTCGGTTGTAACTCAGGGAAATAGCTTGGATGAGGTGGTTAATAATCTCAAAGAAGCTGTTTCATTACATTTAGAAGGGGAAGATCCCAGTGAGTTTGGTTTAGTTGCTAAACCTTCTCTACAGATTACGGTTGAGTTACAGCCCGAATATGTCTAAACTGAAACGACTATCAGGTAAAGACGTTATCAAGATTCTCGCTCGATTTGGCTTTACTATTCACAGTCAACGAGGAAGTCACATTAAATTGCGTCGTGTCATCTCGGAGGGAAGAGAGACTTTAACTATTCCCAATCATCGAAAACTTGATACAGGAACTTGTTACGCAATTTTTAAACAAGCAAGTCAATATATTCCAGAATCAGAGCTTTATCCTTATTTCTATGACTTATAGAAAAGGTCAGATAATTGATGCAGGGATGAGTTTGGCTAAAAAAAATGAACCCCTTCAAAAAACTGAATGAAGGGGCGATTGTGAGTTTTTCATTGATGGTTTTTAAGAGATTTTTGTAGTTTCCTTTTCTGAGGGTTTGGAGGGCTTTAGTTTGCGCTTGAGGGTTGCATCTACAAGGCTATAATATTGATAGCAGGTTCAAGGAAACAGAGATGAAACGAGATGAGGTACTGGCAATTCTAGCGGCACACCGAAAACAGTTGCAAAAACTGGGAGTAAAATCACTTAATTTATTTGGTTCAGTGGCACGGAATGAAGCGCGTCCAGATAGTGATGTCGATTTGTTAGTGGAGTTTAATCGAGCCGTAGGACTGTTTGAATTTATAGAACTGCGACTTTACTTAGAAGATATTCTGGGATGTTCTGTAGATTTAGGAACTCAGAATGCCTTAAGGGAACATTTGCGAGAACCTGTACTAAAGGATGTCATTCATGCCTTTTAGAGATTGGCGGCTTCGCATACAAGATATTGTAGAATCCATTGATGAAATCTTGCAACGGACAGCAGACATGGAGTTTGAGGATTTCATGGCAAATAGAACAATTGTTAAGGCTGTTCTCTACGATTTCGGTATTATTGGTGAGGCGGCTAGAAATATTCCAAGTGAGATCCATTTACGTTATCCTCAAATTCCTTGGCGTTTGATGGGAGATATGCGAAATGTCATTTTTCATGAATACTTTCAGGTAGAGTTAGCAATTGTCTGGCGGACGATTCAACACAACTTACCTTTACTGAGATCACAACTACAAGAAGTGTTAGAAAGCGAAACAGAAGCAGAATAGTTCTTTAATAAGCGAAAGCAAAAAAATTCACCCCCTCAACTAACTAAATTAAGGGGGAATGGATTATGTTTAAGAAGCAAATCAGCCTACTTTTGTAATATTCTTCTCAGTAGTTTTGGATGACTTAAGTTTGCGTTTGAGGGTTGAGGCTGTGCCGAGAGTGCCGAGAGCGAGGAGGAAAGTTATAATTTGAGGAACACTGTTAGATATGATTAAATCAGGTACAATGAAAGATAAGGATACACCTATTTAAGCTATGAAACAAGTTTTCAAAAATATTAAGGTATCGGAGATTCCTACACTAATCGCTCAGTTAGGTCTTTCTCCTGAACAAGAAGTTAATCTGACGATTGAGGAAAATTCAGAAAATCTCCTCTCAATTATGGATAAAGTCGGCAAAAAAGCTCAAGCTAAAGGTTTGACAGAAGATAAACTAGCAGAACTGTTAGCAGATGAATCCTAATCGAGTTGTTATAGATACCAATGTCTTTATTAGTGCTTTACTCAATCCATTAGGAACACCCAGAAAAGTAATCAATATAGCAATCAGTCAATTGACCATTCTCCAGAGCGAGGCAACTTATCAAGAGTTGGCAACAAGAATAAGCAAAAATAAATTTGATAAATATTTAGAAAAAGATGATAGATTAGATTTCTTGTCGTCTCTTAAAAATAGGAGCTTATTTGTTGATATATTGCATGAAACAACAATTTGTTCCGATTCAGATGATAATAAATTCTTAGAATTAGCCGTGTCTGGAATGGCACAATATATCATAACAGGTGATAACGATCTTTTAATTCTTAATACTTATCAAGGGATTCCAATTATCACTCCAGCCGAGTTTCTCGCCCTTTGGTAGTATAACTAAGAAATTTTTTGAGTTTAAAAGAGATGGAAAAAATGACCCCCTTCAAGTGACTGAATGAAGGGGCGATTATGAGTTTTTCATTGATGGGTTTTAGGAGACTTTTGTAGTTTCCTTTTCGGTAGATTTAGAGGGCTTTAGTTTGCGTTTGAGGGTTATCGCCATACTTTCACTCGCATTATATCAAAATGATAATCATAGCTCCAAACAGGTATATCTAATTGTGTGGAGATGATGGCAGTTAAAGCATCAACAATAGTAATCGTTTGATCGGGAAATTGTCTAGCTTTTTCTATTGCAGCAAAATATTGCTCTTCTGTCGGATTAATCAGGTTAGCAGATTCTAAACAATTTTGCGTGAAATGAGTCGCTTGTTCAAATCCCAATCGATATAAAAGCAAGCTGTAAGTTTCTATATACACGGGGAAAGAGATGATAACTGTCAAATTTTCTACTTCTATACGTCTTAGCTCTGCTTGCGCTCTGCTATGATACTGATCGCTGGGATCTATCGCTCCGTAAAGGGGTGTTGTATCGGCAATAATCGCTTTCAAGATTCGATCTCAAGGTAATTGATGAGACAGGGTAAATTCTGCTAAAACAGCGTCATGATTAATGGAGGTGTCAGTATACCCACTTCCTTTCGGTGCAGGAGATAGGCGAAAAGATTTTTTAGGTTGGGATAAATAGCCTTTTGCCATCAGAAATGATTCTAGGGCTGTTTGTACTGTATCCGACGAAGATACCTTCTGCTCTTGAGTGTAGGCAACTAAAGCATTAATGATGGTGATGGGTAGCTCAATTGTTATCTGTTGCATAACCAAAATCTTCTTAATTAACTCATGCCTCTATCATACCGATTAAATCCTCAAATCTTAGAGGCTCTACGAACCGATAAACCAGTCATCTCATTATAGGAACGCCAAATAAGCACAAAATAAACCCCTTCAAGTGACTGAATGAAGGGGCAATTGTGAGTTTTTCATTGATGGTTTTTAGGAGACTTTTGTGGTTTCCTTTTCTGAGGTTTTGGAGGGTTTTAGTTTGCGTTTGAGGGTTGAGGCTGCACCGAGTGTGCCGAGGGCTAGGAGGGATAGAGTTGAAGTTGGTTCGGGAACACGTTCTGTAGCCGTTAAACCCAAAGAAGCCGATGCGGCAGTATCGGTAGTTCCATTTGATATGAAACCGGTGCTTGGTAGTATATTATCTGGAAAGACAAATGAAATTTCGTCACTATTCAAATCTAGTGATAAATTGGGTTGATACGCAACTGGTAGCTGTCCTTGAAGATCCGTAAAGATAGTTGACAACCAATTATCAATATCATTGCCACCTAACTGACTAAATAAGAGGTTAGAGCTTGCAAAAACACTTTCTGAGGGTGTTTCAAAACCTAATGAAGCTACAAATGTAGATTCATTGCCATCACCATCTAAACCCGATAATGATGGTGCTAATAGGGGTGACGGCTCTATTTGTAAAAAACGTCCATCTATCTGCCCCTTTTTAGCTATTTGGCCATCAACTGCTGCAAGCATTGTTGTTTCACCAGAGCTATCATCTATATTAATTCCTGTAATTTCTTTTTGGAAAGTCATCATATTGGGGGGCATCCGAGCAACAACTACCCCGATAGGATCAGCTGTCAGCAAATTTTCTGCTATCTCCGCTGCTTTCCGAGCTTCACCAAAACTTCCTAAAATTGGTACACTTTTAAAGGTCTGAGTTCCGTTATTGAACCCCAAAGTGATGTCAATCGAACCGTTTTTGGTAGGATCTCCTACTGTAAGTTTTATCTTTGCATTTGCTTCATTAGTAAATACAAAGATTTGGGAAAAAATTACTAAAACGGTTGCAGAACTTCTGAATAACCAGTTCATAAAATTATACTCTTTTTTTTAGTTTCAGTGCAATCTCATATCTCAGGTCAAACAACAGCCCGACCTTAAACCAGACCACGACTTTAACCCAATAGTAACTCTCTCCAAAAAAACAGTATCCTACGCTACAATTCAACGAATCCCTACAAATCTTTATATTCCTCTTCCCAACCAGCGACTCACAGGAGAAGGAGTCTCAGTTTTTTTTCCCTGTTTTACTCCTTCTCAGGCGAACTATCCT
>JBGTNM010000329.1:0-3625 GCA_041743025.1 Microcystaceae cyanobacterium | reverse complement strand
ATTGTCTACTTCACTAAGACTGTTAGAAACATTAATTATCAATTTACTCAAACCTGGAATTCAGTACAAAGGTAGCGATCCCAATCTTCAGTTGATTGGTGAGTTGGCTCATGCTAATCAAAGAGAACTCAAAACATTTTTGGGTCTGACCATAGTAGAATCAGATACCCCAATTAAAATTGCTCAAAAATTACTAAGTTTACTGGGATTAAAACTTACTTATATTGGTCGTCTAGGTTTAAGAGAGCAACGAGAAAGAGTTTATGTATTTGAATCTCCTAATGATGATAGGGAAGAAATATTTACGTCTTGGTTGCAAAGAGATAGTACTTTCATACAAGCTGAGTCGGTAAGCAATTGTAATATTAATAATTTATTTCCTGTGTCCACTATAGGGAAAGATAATAATTTATCCCCAGAAGCGGACATCGAAATAGAGTCAGGAGAAACCAATATTATTCAGCCTGGTGCGATAGTCGAATGGTTGAAAGCGAAGGGTACATGGATCGTTGAAGCTACTACGGGAATAGTTGTCAAAATTAGAGATACCCAGGGCAAATTCGTCTTAGTTAACTGCCAGGAATTAAAACTTTGTCAAAACGGCGATTGAAACAGGAAGAAAAGCTTCCTAAGTCGTCCGAAGCACTCGTTGCGCTACGCGCTGTGTCGGGAGACCCGACCGCCCCCCGCCGTCAAAATGAATAACAGATAGAGTAAATTATCTAAACTTCAATCGCTTAACTGCTCGGCGTTTTCTTCCCTCACCACGACGGTCGTACTTGGCAGTAGTAGCAGGAGAAGCATGACCAGCTAATTCCTGTACCGTAAACACGTCTTCACCCTCTGCCAAAAGATCGCTACAAAATGTACGCCTAAAATCATGAGGCGAAAAATGCTTGACCCCTGCACTCATTGCTCTAGCTTTGACTAACTTATAGATACCATCTCCATCACTAGCAAAATGACGCAGTGTTATATTGCCGCCCCTATTTACAGGACAGATTAATGCACCTGGTAGATTGCCCCGAACTTTTAACCAATCTTCAATCATGGCGATCGCCTCATTCGTTAGATATACAATGCGAAACTTCCCCCCTTTTCCCGCTCGATAGTTAATTCTCCAGTTTTGATATTCAAGTCATCTAGCTTCAATCGAACTATTTCCTGTCGCCTAATACCACCACAGCGTAAAATTGCGATTACTGCCACATCTCTTTTGGCGATTGCACCTCCTTGTTCTTGGCAACATTTAATCAGATTTTCTATTTCATTGCCAGTTAAAGCACGACCTCTTAGTTTTCCCGTGCCTTTGACGTTATATATATCGACAGCTTTATGAAAGTCTTTGGCATCAATTAAATCCAAGCGATAGGCTTCGGTCAATACCCGACGCAAAGCAACTAACATTTTATTAGTGGTGGTCGGAGCAAGTCTTTGTTTTAGAGCAGTTCTAACTGCTGCGGTGTGATGGTAGCGTAACTTTGACCAATCTAGAGAAAAAGCATCACATTCATCATCAGTTAACAGACGAGCGATCGCATTTAGAGAAGACAGCATGGAGCGACGCGACCCTTCGCTTAACGAACTGAGATAAACTGCGGCAGGATGAAGAGTAACGGGAACTGGCTCGTGTAGCTTTAACTGTTCTGCTTGGGAGTAAAGCAGGTAGCTCATTGTCGGCTTTTTAGATTTCCTTAATCATTCTCCCATTGAGAGAGCATTCTCGATCGCCTGTATTTAAAAATAGCTCTTGAGAATCAATGTTTCCAAGAGCTATACGAGCGGTTTTTATTTAATTTTTGTACGGTAAAATATATCTACAAAGCGTTGGAGAATGAGGATATAGGGCGTTACAAAAAGCGGTGGAATAAAAAGGGTGCATCTAAAAGCATTGGTGAAGTCACTGTATTACCAATTGCTCCTCTCACTGAATCGGAGGAGGGCGATCGCCTACATTTGGAAAGAAAAGTCGAACGGGCTTTTTATGAAGCAGGTATGGCATTAATGCAGTTGCGGGATCGTAGGCTTTATCGGACTACTCACCCTACCTTTGAAGATTACTGTCGCGATCGCTTCGATTATGTCCGTCGTCGCTCCTATCAATTAATTGATGCTGCTAAAATCTACAATAATTTAAGTGAAAAATGTGAACAATTTGTTCACATTTTGCCTACCAGAGAAGGGCAGGTAAGACCCATGAGCCAGCTAAATGCGTCAGAACAGGTATTAGCCTGGGAGACTGGGGTAGAAGAGGCAGGAGGCAAAGTACCGACGGGAAAGATTGTCAAAAACGTAGTGCAGCGCATCAAGGACAAAGAACGACCGCCCATATCTTTTCAAGTAGGGTCAGTTTGCCAGATTATGGCAAAAGATAATCCGGAACTGCGGGGCAAAAGTGGCTGTTGGTGTATTATAAGTGAGGTCTATGAATTTAGTTGTTTAGTTGCTACTTGGGACAGTGAATACACACTGCGACCCGAACATCTTAAATCTTTAGAATATTTCCCCGATGAATGTAAGCAGATGGAGAATCTAGGGATTCGTATGACGCTGCTGCATCAAACAGGCAAACTGGATGAAGCTTCCCTCTGGATTTTGAATGGCTTGGCAAAGCTAAAGACTCCCTATCTAACAATCTTAGAAGAAAAGCTGTTGGCACTTCTAGAACTAGAATATGAAACTACTCAAGAGAATAGTGGCTCAGATTAGTCAGAGATACGATCTATCGAGATCACCTTTGTCATGGATCGAGGTCACTTTTGTCATTGAAAAGCAAGGATAGATTATTGACATGAGTAAATTTAAAGTTTTGATGAAGTAACCAAGTAATGAAGTCTCTACCACTTGCCTTGAGGCGAAGTGGTAGTATCTGCTCTACAATGTAGGTCTGCATGACCATAACATCGAAAGCGTTCCCCGACTTCTAGGTGACAAGCTGGTACTTTTGCCTTGCTTGTCCTCTGGGCTGTTTCCACCACAGAGTTTAAGAATAAATCTTGCGCCAATATTGTAGCTGGCAGACAAGTCAGCGTTGTACTGCTTTCCACTGCTAAATACGGCTGACTCGTAACTACTCTTGCTTCGTTTTACTTTACCGCTACCGTCAAAAGCATTGCTACTAGTGCCACGAGGATTAATAAAAACTACCTTTCCTCCAAGTTCAGACCACTTCATCTGAGTTAGATCGACAATGCGACGATGCAGCCAACCATGAAAACGCTGTCTCAAAGTTGATTTACGCTTACCGCCTCTTGGTCGCCAACCTTTTAAATGCTCAAATACTATATATTTGACACTATATTGCTTGGCAATTTTAACCAACCTAGCAGATACTTTTTGCCCGATTTCTGAGTTGATATTTCCAGCTTTGCGGTAAAATCCACGAGCAAAACCTTTGCTCAACTTACCCGTAAGACCAGCTTTTTTGCTAACTCGCTTCAGTCTTCGATCGCGACGGTCTATGTCTCTGCCTGGGTGAATAAACGGTTGTGTCGCAAATAATAAGCAGGACGAGAATATTTCTGAGAAGATCAAGTTGTTTAGGAAGCTACCCCGAAGATTTGATTGATGAAATAGATCTGTCCCATGACATCCCCTCTTTCTGCATCTTGAATTTGTCCTTTTC
>JBGTNM010000328.1:0-2154 GCA_041743025.1 Microcystaceae cyanobacterium | reverse complement strand
TAGGAGACAACACCTCGACAACTAAGCACGGGTAGAGAATGAAATCTTCTTCTAAAGAAACACTATCTCGTTGATCGCAAGTGACAGAAACATCAGGGTAGTAATAAACATTAGCAGCTTCAATCCGAACTTTTATATCTGTTATGTAAGGAGTACAAACATTACCCCGAAGCTGGTTTCTTAGCATCGAAAATAGATTACCTGCAATAATGCCATGTGCTTTGCTTGCGCCTGCCATTGCATAAATTTGTCCGCGAATATATTCGTGCTTAATTAGAGAAATTCTCTCGCCTTCTAAATAGTCTTCAGCAGAAATAGAGGAGTAGTTGAAGTTAGTAGTCATCTGAGAAATTCTCCACAGGTAGTGATTTCATTTTAGCTAAATCGCTTTCAGTACGATTTAGAATCGTAACAAAATCCTACCGAATGGGGCGATGATGAGTTAAAAAGGAAGAGAAATATCGCCATGATGAGGCAAACATGGAACCCATTACCACAGCCGCTATTGTGACGCTAGCCTTTAGCAAGTTTTTTGAGAAGGGATTTGAAAAGTTAAGTGAAGCGGCGCTAGAGAAATGCGATCGCCTGCGTGAGATAATCTGGAATAAACTGCGGGGAAACCCTAACGCCGAAAAAGCCTTAACCGCAGTCGAACAGAGGTCAACATCTGAGATAGAAACCGTTGCGGACTATCTTAGAGTTGCGATGCGAGAGGATGAAACTTTTGCTAACGATGTCAATACTCTAGCGCGAGAGATTATTAACATTGGCAACATCCAAGGGGAAACTTGGAATGTTTCGGGAGGAGAGGTAAATTACAGCAAAGATAACAAGTCTCCTGTCATTCAAGGCGGTAGCGGACACAGTATCAGTATCACCTACAATACTCCTCCCACTTGACTGGAGTCGTCCGAACGGGAACGGACAAAGATAAATCCCCCCAATAATATTATCTTGCGTCCTTCGCCTCATTTTGTGGGGCGAAATTTGGCAGATTTACACCAGCGCTTGCAAACCGAGAACCAAGTCGGTATTTTTGCGATTTCCGGCATTGGCGGCATCGGCAAGACAGAATTAGCCCTCCAGTATGCCTTAAACTATCAAAATGACTACCCTGGTGGCATTGTGTTGGCTGGAGGCAAGAAGCGGCGATGTGGGGTCACGCTTATTGAGTTTTGCCCGAATTGAACTCAATCTCCCGATTCCTGAAGGATTAACCTTAGATGAACAACTGGGTTACTGTTGGCGCAACTGGGTAGAAGGGAAAGCTTTAATCGTCTTCGATGACGTGCAGAAATACGCAGATATTAAGCCTTATTTACCCCCATCAACCCAAAAATTTAAAGTTTTACTCACCAGTCGCAAGCGGTTAGGCAGTAACGTTGTCTCTCTCCCGTTACCTGTTCTCATCCCAGAAGCAGCATTAGACTTATTACAGTCGCTTGTTACTGACGGACGCATCGCCGCAGAATTAGAACAAGCAAAGGCGTTGTGTGAAGGGTTGGGATACTTACCTTTAGGGATAGAATTAGTCGGACGCTACCTCGATAAATCTCCTACGCGAACCATTAGTCAAGTTCGGCAGCAGTTAGGCAGCTTACGTTTACAAGCACAAGCATTGTGTAAGCATCCCGAAGGCGACGACGATATGAACGCCAAATTAGGGGTAGCGGCGGCATTTGAATTAAGTTGGAATATCCTATCTCCCGAAGCACAACGTTTAGGTTGTCGCTTGAGTTTATTTGCGGCGACTCCGTTTAATTGGCAATGGGTAGAGACTGCCTTTGCTGAAAGTGACGCGGCTGAATTGTACGGGTTACATTTGCTGTCAGTGACGGAAAATCCTTGGTTTTCCTTGCATCCTCTGATTCGGGAATTCTTTTTAATGAAACTATCGGAACTACCCACAACAGAAAGCGATGGAGATAAACGGCGTTTCTGTCAGGTAATGGTAGCAGAAGCAAAGAAAATACCTGACACGCTGACGCTTGATGATATTGCCAGCATAGAAGATACTATTCCCCACCTCGCAGAAGTAGCAAACAACCTTATTGATGCTGTCGAGGATGAAGATTTAATTTGGGTTTTTACAGGACTAGGAAGATATTATGGAGGACAGGGACTTTATTTATCGGCTGAACCTTGGTATGAAAA